>JBMDXL010000439.1:0-9701 GCA_048594465.1 Microlunatus sp.
ACGTCGGTGTAGCCGAGGTCCTTGGCCACGTACTTGGCGACCTCCACGTCGAAGCCGGTGTAGGTGTCACCCTCCTTGAGGCCGAGACCGGGCTGGTCGAACTTGATGCCGATGACGACCTTGCCGCCTTCGCCGGGGGCACCCCCGGTGTCGCTGCTCCCGCCACAGGCGGCCAGCGGTAGTGCGAGTAGGACTCCGGCGCCGATGGCCAGGATCCGCTTGGTCAGCTTCATGCATTCCTCCGTTGGTAGGGCTCAACGCTGAGCTCTCAGACCGGCAGTCACCGATCAGTGGGTCAGGATCTTGCTCAGGAAGTCCTTGGCGCGGTTGCTCTTGGCCGCGGTGAAGAAGGTCTCGGGGTCGGCTTCCTCCACGATCTGCCCGTCGGCCATGAACACCACGCGGTTCGCGGCCTTGCGGGCGAAGCCCATCTCGTGGGTGACGACGATCATGGTCATCCCCTGCCGGGCCAGACCGACCATCACGTCCAGCACCTCGTTCACCATCTCGGGGTCCAGGGCCGAGGTGGGCTCGTCGAACAAGATCACCTTGGGATCCATGGCCAGGGCACGGGCGATGGCGACGCGCTGCTGCTGGCCACCGGACAGCTGGGCCGGGTACTTCTCGGCCTGGCGGACCACGCCGACGCGCTTGAGCAGCTCCATCCCGCGCTTCTTGGCCTCGGCCGCGGACTTCTTCCGCACCTTGATCGGGCCGAGGGTGACGTTCTCGAGGATCGTCTTGTGGGCGAACAGGTTGAACGACTGGAACACCTTGCCGACGTCGGCGCGCAGGTGGGCGAGGGCCTTGCCCTCCTCGGGCAGTGCCTTGCCGTCGATCGTGATGGTGCCGGACTGGATGGTCTCCAGCCGGTTGATCGCCCGACACAGGGTGGACTTGCCGGACCCCGACGGACCCAGCACCACCACGACCTCGCCCTTGTGCACGGTGAGGTCGATGTTCTGCAGGACGTGCAGCTCGCCGAAGTACTTGTCGACGTCGTCCAGCACGACCAAGGGTTCCCCGAGACTCGCCGGGGCGACCGATGGGCCGTCGGTGGGGTCGTTCAGGTCACCCGGCTCCGCCGCTTCCGCCATGGGAGGACCCTAGACGAGATCATGCGGCAGCGGTGGGACGCGGATGTTGAGATTCGGTTACTTCCGTTGCCGGGCGAGAGGATCTCGTCCCAGGCGCCCCACCCGTCCGTGGCGCCCCCGTCTCCCTCAGGCTCCCCGAGAGGCACTCAGGCCCCGTCGATGCCCCAGACGTGGGTCACCGAGCCGCCGGCCGGGATCGTGATCATGTCGTCGTGGGTCGGCCCCGGGTTGAAGGCGTTCGGGCCGCAGGTCATCGGCTCCAGCGCGATGGACAGGTCGCGACGGTCGTTGCCGGTGAAGACCTGGATCCAGTCCAGGCCCTCGCCGGCCCACAGCTCGGCCCAGCGCTCGCCGCGCTCCAGCCGGGCCCGCCAGCGGCCGTCGGCTCCACGATGCAGTCCGGTCAAGGCGGTGTCGAAGCGACGCGTGGCCAGTGGCGCAGCGGTGCGGAGATCCTCGTCCCGGCCCTCGACCAGCACCAGGTCCACCGGCAGCAACCGGTCGTCCACCGCGAGATAGCGCTCCGCGGGGACGCTGATCACCACGTCGTCGACCGTCTCCTCGCCGACGGTCAGGTAGGGATGGGCGGCGTAGCCGTACGGGACCGGGCCGGCGCCGATGTTGGTGACGGTGACCGTGGTGACCACCCCGTCCTCGCCGACCGCGTGCACCACCGTCGCCTCGATCGCCCCCGGCCACCCGGACTGCGGGTAGACCCGGACGCGCTGCTCGACCCGGTCCTCGGTGTGGGCCACCAGCTGCCAGGGCACGTGTCGGACGAGGCCGTGGATGGCGTTGTGCCGGTCCGGCTCGGAGAGCGACAGCTGCTGGGCGGTGCCGTCGAAGGTGTAGCGACCGTCCCGGATCCGGTTCGGCCAGGGCAGCAGCTGCTGACCGCGACCACCGTGGATCACCTCGTCGGCCGCGAAGCCGCGGACCACGTCGCGCCCGTCCACCGCGTACGAGCGCAGCGTGGCGCCCACCTCGGTGACGACCGCGCGGCGCGGGCCCGCCACGATCTCGTACTGGTCTCCGGTCGGGTTCACGGCTGCGTCGCTCATGACTCGAACTCTAGTGAGCGCGCGACTATCCTGAGCGGCGCCATGACCACCGAGATCCTCGCTCCGCGCACCTACCAGATCCGCACCCACGGGTGCCAGATGAACGTGCACGACTCCGAGCGGCTGGCCGGTCTGCTGGAGGGGGCGGGCTACGCGAAGGCCGCCGACACCGACCAGGCGGACGTGGTCGTGTTCAACACGTGCGCGGTCCGGGAGAACGCCGACAACCGGCTCTACGGCAACCTCGGCCAGCTCGCCCCGGTGAAGAAGGCCCGCCCCGGGATGCAGATCGCGGTCGGTGGCTGCATGGCCCAGAAGGACCGGGGGGTGATCCTGGACCGGGCCCCGTGGGTCGACGTCGTCTTCGGCACCCACAACATCGGCCAGCTGCCGGCGCTGCTGGAGCGGGCCAGGATCGCCGAGGAAGCCCAGGTCGAGATCGCAGAGTCGCTGGAGCGGTTCCCCTCGACCCTGCCGACCCGGCGCGACTCGGCGTACGCCGCCTGGGTCTCGATCAGCGTCGGCTGCAACAACACCTGCACCTTCTGCATCGTGCCGAGCCTGCGCGGGCGTGAGACCGACCGCCGCCCGGGTGACGTGCTGGCCGAGGTCGAGGCGCTGGTGGCCGAGGGCGTGCAGGAGATCACCCTGCTGGGCCAGAACGTGAACGCGTACGGCGTCGAGTTCGGCGACCGGCAGGCGTTCGCCAAGCTGCTCCGGGCCTGCGGGCAGGTGGAGGGGCTGGAGCGGGTCCGGTTCACCTCCCCGCACCCCAAGGACTTCACCGACGACGTGATCGCCGCGATGGCCGAGACCCCCAACGTGATGCCGCAGCTCCACATGCCGCTGCAGTCCGGCTCGGACCGCGTGCTCAAGGCGATGCGCCGCTCGTACCGGAGCAGCCGCTATCTGTCGATCATCTCCAACGTCCGGGCGGCCATGCCGCACGCGGCCATCACCACCGACATCATCGTCGGCTTCCCCGGCGAGACCGAGTCCGACTTCGCCGCCACCCTGGACGTGGTGCGGGAGTCGCGGTTCGCGTCGGCGTTCACCTTCCAGTACTCGATCCGGGCCGGGACACCGGCAGCGACCATGCCGGACCAGGTGCCCAAGTCCGTCGTGCAGGAGCGCTACGAGCGGCTGGTCGCGCTGGTGGGGGAGATCTCCTGGGCCGAGAACCTGGCCCAGGTCGGGCGCACGGTCGAGGTGATGTTCGCCGACGGTGAGGGTCGCAAGGACGCCGCCACCGCGCGCCTGTCCGGTCGCGCGCAGGACAACCGGCTGGTGCACGTGGCCGTGCCCGAGGACGAGGCGCGGCGGCCCCGACCCGGCGACCTGGCCGAGGTCGAGATCACCTACGCGGCCCCGCACCATCTGACCGCCGACCACGGTCTGCTCTCGCTGCGCCGGACCCGGGGCGGCGACGCCTGGCAGGCCCGCCGCGACGGTCTGGTGGCGCCGGCCGGCCCGACGGCCGTCGGTCTGGGGATGCCCGGGCTCGGCGCACCCGCGCCGTTGCCGCCGGCGCGGTCCTGCGCCGTGAGCTGAACCGGCCCCGACCGGTCGAGAGCCCGGAGTCGGGCGCTCAGGGCCGCTGTTGGATCAGCCGGAGAGCGTACGCGGGCCAGAACTGCCCGGCCGGCGGCTCACCCGCGCGGCAGTTCCCGTCCGACGCCCCGGGCTCCTTGATCCACAGGAACGCGACGGCACGCGCCTGGGCGGGACCGATCCGTGGGTTCTCGCCCAGGGCCGCGCCGGCCGGGTTGCACCAGGCGTCGATGCTGCCCGGGTCCGCGGCGGGCGCCCCGCGGCCGTTGCGGGAGACGTCGACGACGTACTGCCGGCCACCGAGGGCGGCTGAGAGCGCGTCGCCGTACGTCGTGTTGTCCGCGGTGGTGGCGAAGTTCGACACGTTCAGGCTGAAGCCGTCGGCGGTGTCGGCACCGCTGTCCCGCAGCGCCTGGGCCAGGGCCGCGGTGTCGGCGATCCAGCCCGGATGGCCCGCGTCCAGGTAGACCAGCGTGTTCTCGTGCGTCGCCAGCAGGTCCACCGCGGCGGCGAGCATCGCGTACGTGGCCGCCGGGTCACCGTCGGGGGCGCACTGCCCGCTGAGGGCCTGCGGGATGGCGTCCGGTTCGACCACGACGAGGGCGCGCTGGTCACCGATCGCCTCGGCGACCGCCCCGACCCAGGTCAGGTAGCCCGACTGCTCGGCAGCCCCGCCCGCGGAGTACGACCCGCAGTCGCGCCCGGGACGGTGGTAGAGCACCAGGACCGGCAGCTGCCCGGTGACGGCCGCCGTCTGGGTCACGCGCCGGGTCAAGGGGACCGGGTCGTCGTCGACCAGCCAGGTGGCCACGGGTTGCGAGCTGATGGCGGTCAGACCGTCGGCGGTGGCAGCGTCGCCGGACTCGCGGAGCTGCTGCTGAGCCCGGGCCGCGGCCGATTCCGGATCGACCCACAGGGTGCTGTCGGCCAGCGGGTTCGCCGGCTCCGGGTCCGATCCCGGACCGCAGGACGCGGTTCCGACCAGAGCGGTGATCAGCAGGAACGACGCGATGACCCGTCGGCGCTGCCTCATGCCGGCGGATGCTACGCGCACGCCGGTCGGCGACGCGGCGTCAGGCCGCCGACTCGAGCTTGGCGGCCGTCTTGGCCAGCTTGGCCTTCTTCAGGGCCTTCTTGTTGCGGGCGTTGGCGAAGAGGTTGCGGGCGTCCTCGGGCGCGAGCTTGCCCTCGGAGAGGAGCCGGATCGGGCACCGCTTGCAGCGCGGTCGATCCTCGCAGCACTTCTTCTTCGGTCGGACGGACACGCCACGACTCTAGCAGTTAGGTGAGGGTTGCCTCACATCGAGCGGGAGGTGGGTCGACAGTGACGAGCCGCTGCCGTGGTCAGATGGTGATCATGACCGATGACTGGCAGTGGTTCTGGGCGGGGGAGGGCGGTCGGGACCGCATCCTGCGCGACGAGGTCGAGGGACTGCACGCCCAGCTGTCCAGCGCGAGCTCTCAGACCCACCGGCTGAGCAGTCAGCTGGCGACCCTCTCCGGTTCCCTGGAGACCCGGTTGACCGCCCTGTCGGAGGCGTTCGACGCCTACGTGGAGCTCGGCGACCTCCGCGAGGAGCTGGCCGCGTACGAGGAGCCGGCCGCGGTCCGGCGCTCCGTGATGGCCACCATCGAGGCGCTGACGGGCGGGCGACCGGCCATCCCCGTGGACCCGCGGGGTCTCGACTACTGGCTGCCGCACGCGATGAACGCGGTGATCGGTCTGGTCGAGGGGCGGCCGGATCTCGCCGCGTTGGAGCGGGCGCGAGCGCTGGCGCCGGAAGCCGACGCCTTCGTCGTGGCGGCCGTCGGCGCGCTCGGTCACGGCGACGTGGTGGCCGACCTGCTGCCGGGAGTCCTGGTCAACGACAGCGAGCTGACCGAGCACCAGCGGAGGATCTGGCGCGCCGCCACGACCGGGGTGTTCGGCGATCTCGGCGGCCTGACGGCGGCCTGGCGACCGGCGCTCGACGCGGAACCGCTCGACGGCTGGCTCGCCTGGGTGGACGCGCACACGGACTCCCCGGAGACCGGGATCGCCTGGCTGCGGGCCCTGGTGACCGCCGGCGACCCGGCTGCTTCGCCTGTCCGCGGAACCGGCGTCGGCGACGAGGTCCCGCTCGGTCAGCTCCCCGCGTCGCGATCGGCGGAGCCGGTGGCCGAGATCGGTCCCCTCGACGGGTTGCGTGCGGTGGCCACGGACCTGATCGCCCGCGGTCTGCCGGCCGAGGCGCCGCTGCTGCAGCGCGCTCGCGAGCTCCGGGCCCGCATCAAGCAGCCGACACCGTCACCGCCCGCGACGCACGAGCGGTCCGCGACGACCAGCGACGGGGAACCGGCGACGGTGGTCGCCGAGGTGCGGCACGCCCTGCTGCTGACGTCGACCCCGCCGGCGACGCGGGTGACGCTGGTGTCCTGGGTGGCTCCGGCGTTGGCCTCGGCGACCAAGCGGCTGACCCTCACAGCCACCCGCGCCCAGCCGGCTCAGGAGGTGGTCCGAGCAGCAGGGGCGGAGATCGTGGTGACCCCGAGGGGCGCCGACCCCGCCGACGTCGAGGCCGGGGTGGCCCGGCTCCGAGCCTTCCACCACACGCCGACCGCCTGGGTCGTCGGTCCGGCGGTCAGCGCCGGGGTGGCGCTGCTGGTGACCCTCGGTCTCGCCGTCGCCGGGACTGCCTGGGCCTGGCTGGTAGCGGTGGTGGCCGTGGCCTGCGCGATCGCCGCGGGTCAGCAGCTGCGGCAGCGCCGGGCCGCAGCACAGGACGCGGAGGCCGCCGTGCGGCGCTTCACGGACCAGGTCCAGGAGGCGACCGCGCGGGTGGCCCGAGACGAGGAGCAGCGGTCAGCCGCCCTGGTGCGGTTGACCGGGGAGGCCGCCGCCCTCAGCGCACAGCTGTCCTCCCCGGTCGGCTCGGTCGACGCCGGCCGTCAGGCCGGCGGCTGAGTCCGGTTGTTGTCCATCGCCTTCTTGGCCTGCTCGGCCGCCTGGTCGATCTGGCTGCTGTGCTGACCGCCGGTCTTCTTGTCGATCAGGTCCGCTGCCTTGTCGATGCCCTGGTCGACCTTGTCGTTGTGCTGGTCCAGCAGGTCCTTGGCCTTGTCGAAGATGCCCCTGTTCAGTTCCTCTCGCCGGTAGGTTCGGTGCCCTCATGTCTACCCTGCAGCTCCGACGGCCCGACCCGGACCCCGGCGTGGACCGTACGGTCGTGCTGGTCGGACCGACCGCCTCCGGCAAGTCCGGTCTGGCCATCGCGCTGGCCGAGCGCCTGATCGAGTCGGGCCGCCCGGCCGAGATCGTCAACGCCGACTCCATGCTGGTCTACCGCGGGATGGACATCGGCACGGCGAAACCGACGGCCGCCGAGCGGGAGCGGGTGGTGCACCACCTGGTGGACGTGCTGGACGTGACCGAGACCGCCACGGTGGCGCAGTTCCAGGCGCGCGCCCGAACGGCGATCGCGGACTGCCGGGCGCGGGGCGTGGTGCCGGTCGTGGTCGGCGGGTCCGCCCTCTACATCCGCGCGATCGTGGACGACTTCGTCTTCCCCGGCACCGATGCCGCTGTGCGCGGGCGGTGGGAGGCCGAGCTGGCGGCGGTGGGACCGCGGCGGCTGCACGAGCAGCTGGCCCGGCTCGATCCGGTGGCCGCCGCCGCTATCGAGCCGGAGAACGGTCGCCGGATCGTCCGCGCGCTGGAGGTGATCGAGCTGACCGGCCTTCCCTATCCCGCGCAGCTGCCCGCCCGGCGCTATCTGCTGCCCGGAGTGGTGCAGATCGGACTGCGCCTGCCGCGTCCCGTGCTGGACGCCCGGATCGAGAAGCGGGTCGCCGCGATGTGGGCGGCCGGTCTGGTCGAAGAGGTCACCGGGTTGGTGACGCGGGGGCTGCGGGACGGGGTGACGGCGTCGCGCGCGCTGGGCTATCGCCAGGTGCTGGAGCTGATCGACGGCGAGATCGACGAGACCGAGGCGCAGCGGCGGACGGTCGCAGGCACGCGCAGGTTCGCCCGCCGCCAGGACTCCTGGTTCCTCGCCGACGAGCGGATCACCTGGCTTGCTCACGACCGACCGGATCTGGTCGATGCCACTATGGCCGCCGTGGAGGCCGATCCGGTCCGGGCCCCACTGGTCGACGGCGGGGCCGCCGCCGGCGGGATGGGAGACTGATCCGGTGCCACGCTGGACGTTCGCCAAGGGTCACGGGACGGAGAACGACTTCGTCCTGCTGGTCGACCGCGAGGGCAGCCGGGAGCTGACTGCGGACCAGGTCCGCTGGCTCTGCGACCGGCGGGCCGGGATCGGCGCCGACGGCGTGCTGCGGGCGGTCGCCGGGCGCCACGTCCCGGAGTGGGCCGGTGACCCGGAGACCTGGTTCATGGACTACCGCAACGCCGACGGCTCGATCGCCGAGATGTGCGGCAACGGTGTGCGGGTGTTCGTCCGCCACCTGGTCGACGAGGGACTGGTCGCCGGACCGTCGGTGCCGGTCGGGACCCGCGCCGGGCTCCGGATGACCGACGTGCTGCCCGACGGCCGGATCCGGGTGGCCATGGGGCCGGCCCGGGTCCTCGGGCAGGAGGTCCGGGTGCTCACCGCCGACCACCGAGACCTCTCCGCCGTCGGCGTCGACGTCGGCAACCCGCACGCGGTCAGCTTCGTGGACGACCCGGCCGGCGTGGACCTCCGCGAAGCACCGAGCTGGCGGCCGTCCGCGGCGTTCCCGGACGGGGTGAACGCGGAGTTCGTCGGGTCGGTCGGCCCTCGTCACCTGGTGATGCGCGTGTTCGAGCGAGGCTCCGGCGAGACCCGCTCCTGCGGCACCGGGACAGTGGCCGCGGCGGCCGCCTGGCACCGGCACCACCCCGAGTCCGACGACGCCGCGAGCGCCCCGGGGGACGTGGTCCGCTACCGGGTCGACGTCCCCGGCGGGACCGTCGAGGTCGAGCTGGGGGAGCAGACCCATCTGACCGGGCCGGCCGTCGTCGTGGCCCGGGGTGAGGTGCTCGTGCCTGCGAGCCTGGTGTCGTAGCCCTCGACGCGACGGCAAACGGCTCGCGACTGTTGGTGGTACGTGCGATTCTTGGACCACGATGAGTGTGCCTGAATCCGAGTACGTCCCCACCGATGCGCAGGACGCCGACGACTCCTGGTCGGCCGACGCCGGTCCCGCCGACGAGTGGGCCGCGTCGTCGTCGGACCACGAGCAGCCTGACGCCGGCGACTACGACGGCCAGCAGCTGGACCGCGAGGAGCGCCAGTCCCTGCGCCGGGTGGCCGGCATGTCGACCGAGCTCACCGACATCACCGAGGTGGAGTACCGCCAGCTCCTGCTCGAGCGGGTGGTGCTGGTCAGCGTGTGGACGACCGGCAGCGAGGTGGACGCCGAGAACGCCATGGCGGAGCTGAAGCTGCTCGCCGAGACGGCTGGTTCCGAGGTGCTGGAAGGCCTCGTCCAGCGACGGCAGCGTCCGGACCCCGCCACCTACATCGGCCGCGGCAAGGTGGCCGAGCTGCGGGAGATCGTCGTCGCCACCGGCGCCGACACCGTCATCTGCGACGGCGAGCTGGCCCCGGCGCAGCTGCGCAACCTGGAGGACCAGATCAAGGTCAAGGTGATCGACCGGACCTCGCTGATCCTCGACATCTTCGCCTCGCACGCCAAGAGCGCCGAGGGCCAGGCCCAGGTCGAGCTGGCGCAGCTGCAGTACCTGAAGCAGCGGCTCCGCGGCTGGGGTGGCAACCTCTCCCGGCAGGCCGGTGGTCGGGCCAGCGGTGGCGCGGGCATCGGCGGCCGCGGTCCCGGTGAGACCAAGCTGGAGACCGATCGTCGGCGCATCCACAGCCGGATCGCCAAGCTGCGCGCGAGTCTCCGCGAGCTCGACGCCAACCGTCAGCTCAAGCGGGCGGAGCGGCAGCGCCACCAGGTTCCCTCGGTGGCCATCGTCGGCTACACCAACGCCGGCAAGTCCAGCGTGCTCAACCGACTGACCGGG
>JBMDXL010000044.1:0-2402 GCA_048594465.1 Microlunatus sp.
CGTGAGCGCCGAAGAGCATCGCGACGCCGGTGCGATAGCCGGCGGGTCCCTGCTCGATGCGTCGGCGAGACTCCAGGACGTTGAGGATGCGTTGGGTCGTCGCGATGTGCAGCCCGGCACGCCGGGCCACCTCGCTCAGCCGTAGGGGACCGCGCGCAGCTTCCAGCACCTCGAGGACGTCGATGGCGCGCTCGAGCGAGCGCATGGTGCTGGCCTTCTGGTCCGCCTTCGCCTCTGCCATGGGGTCCCCCTCGTTCCGTGTCGTCGGCTCGCTGCCTCGGTCTTGCCGGCTGCAGGTCGAGGCGAGTGGTCGTCCGCTGCGCCTGTCGTGCCCTTCGCGCCCCGATCTTCGCAGCCGCGCCGTGTGGATCGGGCCTGGCGGGCGGACCGGAGCGGGGTGAGGGGGTTGACAGTCGTGACGGTGGTCACGCATGGTTGCCTCGTTGCGTGAGAAACTCTATCAGACAGTGAGAAACATGATGAACGCCGAAGCAGACACCCTCGTGGGTGACAGCCAGGCAGCCGTCGAGCGTGAACGCCGTCGGCGATGGCTCTCGGTCGCGTCAGCGGTCGTCGTGACCCTCGTCGGAGCGGCCGCTGTCATCGGATCGCGCACCTACCCGTACTGGACGCCTCTCGGTCCGGGTCCCGGGTTCTTCCCCCGCTGGCTCGGTGGCATCCTCGTCGTGTGCGGCCTCCTGTGGCTGGTGCAGGTCCTGCGCGCCACCCGGACCACCCCTGCCAGGCACGCCGACGGCACCCAGGAGGCCGTCGCGCAGGCGATCCTGGTTCCCGAGGACGAGGCACCGGAGTACTCACTGCCGACGGTGCTGGCCATCGTCGTCAGCCTGTGCGTGCTCGCCGCCACCCTCGAGGTGCTGGGCTACCAGCTCGCGATGTTCCTCTTCGTCCTCTTCCACCTGCTCGTCCTGGGACGTCGGCGGCTCCTGCTGTCGCTGGTCCTGGCACTGGTGTGCAGCGTCGGCGTGTTCGTGGTGTTCACCCGGTTCCTGACCGTGCCGCTCCCGGTCTCGTCCATCCCGTTCCTGCGCGACCTGGGGTTCTGACATGGACACCTTCGGCATGCTTCTCGACGGCTTCGGCGCCGCCCTGAGCCCGCAGAACCTCGCGTTCGCCCTCATCGGCTGCCTGCTCGGCACCATCCTCGGCCTGCTGCCCGGCATCGGGTCCACCGCAGGCATGGCCATCCTCATCCCGCTCACCCTGGCCATGGATCCCGCGGGTGCCATCATCATGCTCGCCGCGATCTTCTACGGCGGCGCCTACGGCGGCACGATCACCTCCGTCCTGCTCAACATCCCCGGTGAGGGCGAGTCAGCCATCACCTGCATCGACGGCTACCAGATGACGCTCAAGGGCAGGGCCGGTGTTGCCCTGACCACCGCTGGCATCGGCTCGTTCATCGGCGGAACCATCGCCACCCTTGCCCTCGTCATCGCCGCCGAGCCGTTGTCCCGCCTCGGCCTGAGGATCGGTCCGCCGGAGTTCTTCTCCCTCGTCCTCATCGGCCTGGCCCTGCTCGTCGGACTGGTCGGCCGCTCCGTCCTGTTGGGCATCATCTCCGCCTCGCTCGGGCTGCTCATCGCCATGGTCGGCATCGACCCCGTCATGGGCATGCCCCGCTTCACCTTCGGCGACCCTCACTTCTTCGACGGCATCAGCTACGTGCCCGTCCTGGTCGGCCTCTTCGGCCTCGGCGATCTGCACGCCACGAGCGGCGCGGCCCCCCCGCGTCCCCAGCCACCGACCCTGCGTGAGCTCATCCCGTCGCGGGAGGACGCGAGGCGCAGCGCTCCGTCGATCGCTCGTGGCACGGCCATCGGTGGCCTCGTCGGACTCATCCCCGGCGTCAGCTCTGCGATCTCCTCGCTGTTGGCCTACAGCACCGAGAAGAAGGTCGCCCAACACCGCGACGAGATGGGCACCGGTGCCATCGAAGGCGTCGCCGCCCCCGAGACCGCCAACAACTCTCACTCCTACGCCGCGTTCATCCCGTTGTTCACCCTCGGCATCCCGGCCTCGCCGGCCATCGCCGTCCTCATGGGCGCGTTCCTGCAGAACGGCCTCACCCCGGGCCCGACCCTGTTCACCGAGGAGCCCGAGCTCGTCTGGACGGTCATCGCCAGCCTGTTCGTCGGCAACCTGCTGCTGCTGTTGCTCAACGTGCCGCTGGTCAGCCTGTGGACCCGCATCCTGGCCATCCCGTACTCGGTGCTCCGCGCAGTGATCTTCGCGTTCATCGTCATCGGGTCCTACGCGGTGTCGAACAGTGTCATCGACATCTACATCATGGTCGCCTTCGGAGTCATCGGGTTCGTGTTCCGCCAGGTCGGCCTCCCGCTCGCCCCCCTGGTGCTGACCCTGATCCTCGGCCCGTTCCT
>JBMDXL010000440.1:0-2575 GCA_048594465.1 Microlunatus sp.
ATAAAGCGCCTTGCCCTGCTGCACCGCGGTGTGCAGCGCGCCCATCGTCTCCTCGAGGGGCGTCGTCGCGTCCAGCCGGTGCGAGTAGAAGATGTCGACGTAGTCCAGGTCGAGCCGGCGCAGCGACTGGTCGAGCGAGGCCAGCACGTACTTGCGGCTGCCGCCCCCCTGACCGTACGGGCCGGGCCACATGTCCCAGCCGGCCTTGGTGGAGACGATCATCTCGTCCCGGTACGGGCGGAAGTCCTCCCGCATCAGCCGCCCGAAGTTGATCTCCGACGAGCCGTAGGGCGGGCCGTAGTTGTTGGCCAGATCGTGGTGGGTGATGCCCAGGTCGAAGGCCCGCCGGCTGATCGCCCGCTGCGTCTCGAACGGCACGTCGTCGCCGAAGTTGTGCCAGTAGCCCAGGGACAGCAGCGGCAGGTCCAGACCCGAGCGCCCGGTCCGGCGGTACTGCATCGAGTCGTACCGGTTGTCTGCGGCGACGTACGTCATGGAGCTCCTCCGAGTCGGGGGGACTGGCCCTGTGTGGCTATCCTGCATCGACTCGGTGCCCGCCGGCCGGGCGCCTCACACACCCATCCGGTTCCCGCCGGGCGTTCGGCGGCCTCAGCCGTTGTCCGACTCGTTGATCTGATCACCCGGGCCGCTGGGCATGCCGGACATGTCCATGTTCATCGACATCTGGGGCATCGACATCTGGGGCATCGACATCGAGGGCATGGTCATGTTCGGGGCGTTGCCGGAGCCCGTGGTGATGGTGCCGGTCCCGGTCGCGCTGATGCTCGACCCGTCGGGGCGCACGATGATGGTGCCGATCTTGGTACCGCTGCTGTCGACCAGCGTGGTGACGACGTCGGTCCCGTTGGGATCGTTGGGGACCTCGGCGCCGTCCATCGAGTCGTCGTTGGTGAGGCTGCCGTCCGGTCCGACGGTCACCGTGCCGACCTTCGTGCCGTTGGACATCACCAGCGGGACGACGACGGGTGCGGCGCCCACCGTCACCACTCCACCGGTCGGCGCGGCGGCCGCGGTGCTCGGCGCCGAGGTCGACGCGCCCGAGCTGACCGTGGTCACGGTGGTGGTCCCGCCGCAGGCACTGAGTCCGAGGGTCAGCACCCCCGCCCCCAGCACTGCCGCGGCGGTGCGACCCCAATGCCGTCCGCCGGCCCCGTTCACGCGCTGATCGTTGGTCATCGTGGTGTGCACAGTCCGGCTCCCCTGGGTCGGCGAACCGGGTGTCGGCCGCCCGGTTCCGCTGGCCCGGTGACGACGGGCCGCTTCCGACGGTACGAACCGGCGCGGCCGAAATGCCCCGGTGCGGACTCGACACATACGAACGGGTGCTGGGGCGGGCGGGGCATTCCCGTGCGGTCCGCCGCCCACCGCTGTCAGAACAGCAGGCCGCCCCAGCGCACCTCGCGGCTGGCCAGCACGAGGACCTGGCCGTCGTCCGTCCGCCAGGCGCTCAGGTGGCCGGTCGCATGTGGAACCTTCCGGCTGGGAGCGACGAACTGCGGGGACCCTGTGCGCAGGAACAGCGCATTGTCGGCCCGGTCGAACCACTCCATGCCGCAGTAGCCTCGGCATCCGCACGAGTCCCACGCGACGGTGGCCCCGGCCGCGACCAGCTCCTGAGCCGCTGCGGGGTCGAGCGCTGCGGTGGTCTCGCGGAATACGCGGCCATCAGGGGCCCGCAGGGTCGGGCGGGCGTCGACGGGGGCGACCGCCGCCGGCGCAGAGTTGTGCTGCTCGCCGGACGGCGTCGAGCGCCGATGGGCGTCCCGACCCCGTTTGCCCATCACAGCAGTGTCCCCCGGCCCTACCGGTCATCTCCCGTGCTGCGTCGATGCAGCACCGATCGGGTCGGTCGCGGCGTACCGCGTTCATCACCATCGCCCGCACCACCATCGGATGCGCCACGCGGACGGGCAGCAGGTGGATCCGGCCCCCGCCAGCCGTGCAGGCGCACCCGGGTGTCGACCCGGACCTGCACGCCACCCGGGGCGGACACCCCGGCGCAGAAGTCGCGCGGTCGACCGACCCGGCCGGCCCCCGGAACCGGGCCCGGGATCGTCAGGCGCGCGCTCGATCGACCCGCGCCGACCGGAACGTACGATCACCCCAGCAGGCCGACCGACCGGGGCGGCCCGCGGGTCGAAGGAGAGACGGGTGCCGCTGCGACTCCCGCGCCTGCGTCGCCGCCGCGAGCCGAAACCGGCCGACGGCACGATGACGCTGATGGAGCACCTGTACGAGCTCCGTCGGCGACTGTTCTTCGCGGTGCTGGGCCTGTTCATCGGCACCGTCATCGGGTTCATCTGGTACACGGTGACGATCCCGCCCATCCCCACCCTGGGCGACATCATGATCCACCCGTACTGCGCGGTGCCGCTCGAGAACCGGGCGATCCTTGGCGGGGATGCCGACTCCTGCCAGCTGCTGGCCACCACCCCGTTCAGCATCCTGCAGGTGCGGCTCAAGTCCGCGCTGCTGGCCGGGGCCGTGCTGTCCGCGCCCGTCTGGCTCTCGCAGCTGTGGGGCTTCGTGACTCCGGCGCTCTACAGCCGGGAAC
>JBMDXL010000441.1:0-1605 GCA_048594465.1 Microlunatus sp.
TCCGGGGTGCCGGCGGTGAGCTGCTGACCCGCGACCACGCGGTCGCCGTCCTCCACCAGCAGACGGGCACGGCGGCTGACGGTGAACTCCGCCGGCTCCGAGCCGTCGTCGGGGGTGACGGTGATCTTCTTCAGCCGGTCCGAGTCCTCCAGCGCGACCCGACCAGCGGCCTCCGAGATCGGCGCCTTGCCCTTGGGCTGACGCGCCTCGAACAGCTCCTGCACACGCGGCAGACCCTGCGTGATGTCGTCACCGGCCACACCACCGGTGTGGAAGGTCCGCATCGTCAGCTGGGTGCCGGGCTCACCGATCGACTGGGCGGCGACGATGCCGACGGCCTCGCCCACGTCCACCAGCTTGCCGGTGGCCAGCGAACGGCCGTAGCACATGGCGCAGGTGCCGGTGACCGCCTCGCAGGTGAGCACGCTGCGCACCTTGACCTGACGGACGCCGGCCTCGGCCAGCACGCCGATGTTGACGTCGCCCAGGTCGACCCCCGCGGCGAGCAGGACCTCACCGTCGGCCCCGACCACGTCGGTGGCCAGGGTGCGGGCGTAGACCGCGGTCTCGACCCAGTCGTGCAGGGTCAGACCACCCTCCTCGCCCTCGGCGATGATCTTGGTCAGACCACGCTCGGTGCCGCAGTCCTCCTCGCGGATGATCACGTCCTGGGAGACGTCGACCAGACGACGGGTCAGGTAGCCGGAGTCGGCGGTCCGCAGCGCGGTGTCGGCCTGGCCCTTACGACCACCGTGGGTGGAGATGAAGTACTCCAGCACGGACAGACCCTCGCGGAAGTTCGACTTGATCGGCCGCGCGATGATCTCGCCCTTCGGGTTCACCACCAGGCCACGCATGGCGGCGATCTGGCGCATCTGCACCATGTTCCCGCGGGCACCGGAGTGGACCATCATGTAGATCGGGTTGTTCTTGGAGAAGTTCGCCTCCATGGCCGACCCGAGCCGGCTGGTCGCGTCGGTCCAGATCTCGATGAGCTCCTGACGACGCTCGTCCTCGGTGATCAGACCGCGCTCGTACTGCTTGTCGATCTTGGCCGCCCGGTCCTCGTAGACGCTGAGGATCTGCGCCTTGTCGGCCGGGGTGCTGACGTCGCCGATGGAGACGGTGACACCGGAGCGCGTCGCCCAGTGGAAGCCCAGGTCCTTCAGGGCGTCCAGGGTGTGCGCCACGTCGACCTTGGGGTAGCGCTCGGCCAGGTCGTTGACGATCTGACCCAGCTGCTTCTTGCCCACCTCGTAGTCGGCGTACGGGTAGTCGGCCGGTAGCGCCTCGTTGAACAGGGCGCGACCCAGCGTGGTCTCGAGCAGGATGGTCCCGTTCGGGTTCAGCTCGAAACCGGCCGGCGGCACGATGTCGGTCAGCCGCAGCTTGATCTTGGCCTGCGGGCTGAGCTCGCCGCGGTCGAACGCCATCAGCGCCTCCGCCACGGAGCCGAACAGCCGACCCTCGCCCACGACGTCGTCGTTCTGCATCGTGAGGTAGTACATCCCGATGATCATGTCCTGGGTGGGCATGGTCACCGGCCGGCCGTCGGCCGGCTTGAGGATGTTGTTGGTCGACAGCATCAGGATCCGGGCCTCGGCC
>JBMDXL010000442.1:0-4022 GCA_048594465.1 Microlunatus sp.
CGATCCAGGTCGGCCAGGTCGGCCTCCAGCAGCACGACCCGCGCCCCCACCTGCCGGCACTCCGTGGCCACCGCCTCGGCGTCCGCTCGTCGCTCCCGGTAGGTCAGGGCGAGGTCATGCCCGTCCCGGGCCAACCGGCGGGCGACGGCCGCCCCGATTCCTCGACTGCCGCCGGTGATCACGGTGGCGGGACGGACGCTGCTGGACACCGGGACAGCGTAGGACCCGCCACACACCCCGGACAGGGCGAGCCCGTAGGCGGCGCGGTCGTCGCCGACCTGTCCTGACCGCCGTCGGCGCAGCGCGGGTACGGTTCGAGAGGTGAATCGCCATGTCACCGGAGCCCTGGCCCTCGCCGCAGTGGCGGGCGCCGTCCGCCTCGCCCCCCGCCTCCGTCGCAAGACCGCCGCCGCGTCGGCCGTGGCCAGCGAGCTGCGGTCCCCGGCGATGTTCGTGCCCGTGCAGATCACGTCCGCGGCGGTGGCGCGGCTCGTCCGACGACTGGGCAGTCCCCCGTTCGACTTCCCGCCCCGGATCCGCCACGACGTGCGGACGGTGCCCGGTCGAGACGGTCGCCCGCCGGTGCGCGTCCACCTCTACGAACGTGCCGACCGGTCGCGACCCACCGGGGTCCTCTACTGGATCCACGGCGGCGGCTTCGTGATCGGCAACCCGGAGCTGAGCCACGTCTACTGCTCGATGTTCGCCGACGAGCTGAACGTCCTGGTGGTGTCGGTAAACTACCGGCTCGCCCCGGAGAACCCCTTCCCGGAGGGGATCGAGGACTGCTACACGGGTCTGCTGTGGGTCCGCGACCACGCCGCCGAGCTGGGTGTCGACCCGGCCCGGATCGCGGTGGGCGGCGACAGCGCGGGCGGAGGTCTGGCGGCCTGCCTGGCTCAGCTCGCCCACGACCGCGCCGAGGTCGATCTGTGCTTCCAGCTGCTGGTGTACCCGATGCTGGACGACCGCACGGTGCTCCGCGGTGATCATCGCGGCACCGGTGAGTTCGTCTGGAGCCCTGCGTCCAACGCCTTCGGGTGGACGTCCTACCTGGGTCGAGCGCCGGTCGCCGAGGACGCACCCGCGTACGCCGCGGGAGCCCGTCGGACCGATCTGTCCGGTCTGCCCCCCGCCTGGATCGGGGTCGGTGATCTTGACCTCTTCCACGAGGAGGACGTCAGCTACGCCGAGCGTCTCCGCGCCGCCGGCGTGCCGTGCGAGCTGGTGGTGGTGCCGGGCATGTACCACGGCGCCGACGGCCTGCCCGGCTCCGCGGACAGTCCGACCATGATCGTCTTCAACGCCGCCAAGGTCGCGGCGCTGAGACCCCACATCGGCTGAGCCCGCGACCTCCACCTGTCGTCCCGTCAGCCGATGTGACGGCGCACCTCGTCCATGAACCCGCGCGGATCCTCGGCGTACAAGGCGATCCGCTCGACGGTCTCCCGACCGTGCGGGAGCCGGTACTCGATCGGCCGCTCGAGAGCGATGTCGATCCGGGTCTCCTCGGCGATCCGCAGGTGGAGGGTGCGGACACCTCCTTCCACCGTGACCTTCGGTTCCTTGTCCTTGCGCGTGCGCGTGGTCTTCGAGACCGCCCGGACGTCAGCCCAGGGCACCGCGAGGTCGATCTCCGCACCGGAACGGACGCGGATCCCGTCCGGTCCGACCGCGTGCGGTCGGCAGAGCATCCCGCACAGCAGACCGACCATCCAGACCAGGCCCCAGATGCCGAGGACCAGCAGCGGAATCCGGATCCAGGCCCAGCGGTGCACGATCAGATCCACGACCACGAGCTCGGTCGCGGAGACGACGAGCAGGACGATCAGGATCGGCAGCACCGGCTGGTGGTAGCTGAACGGCACCGCCCCCTCCGGCACCCGAGGTCGCCGGAAGACCCAGCGGTAGATGCTCCAGTAGCTGTGGACCTCCATCCAGAACGCCCGGCGGACGAGATGGAGCAGGAGCTGCCACCAGCGCCGCCTCTGCCGCACCAGACCTTGATCATCGACGCGCGGACCGCCCGCCGTGGCCGTCATGGCGTCGCGACGGCGGAGTCGTCGCTGTCGGTCATGGTGTGCAGACGTTCCACGAGCCGGGCCAGCGCACGGTCGGTCTCGGCCACCTCCTGCGCGGTCAGTCCGTCCACCAGCGCCTCGGCCGCCGCCGTGCGCTCCCGCTCCATCCTCGTCATCGTCGCCAGCCCGAGGTCGGTCAAAGTGACCAGCGTCGCCCGTCGGTCGCTGGGGTGGGGGCCACGCACGACGTAGCCGGCGTCGACCAGGGCGTCGACCAGTCCGGTGACGTTGCGGGGGCTGACGTCCAGGGCCCGGGCCAGCGACCGCTGAGTGCTCGGTCCCTGGTGGTGCACGGCCCACAGCAGGTGCGTCCGCGACGTGGTCAGCGCCGTCCCGGCGAACGACCGGGTCAGGTCCTGCTGGAGCAGCACGGTGATCTCCAGGAGCCGGTCGAAGATGCGGTGCGTCTCATTCATATCGTGAACATACATCACAATGTAGTCAGTTCACAGTATGGGCTCCAGGCGTCGGGACGAGGTCGTACGCTCCCCGGGTGACCTCTCCCCACGACGACCAGGCCCCGCCGCCCCACAGCGCGGAGAGTGCGGCCCAGCTGCTCCGCTTCGGCGGCGCACTGATCGAGGCCCTGCAGGACTACCTGGTGGTGGCAGCCGCCGTCCGCGACCCGGCCGACGACTCGACGACCGACGACGCGTACGCGCGGGTGGTGCAGGCGATGGCGGTGTTCGACGCCGTGCACCTGGACCATCTGGAGTACCCGGCACCGGCCGGTGACGTGGACGACCTCGAGTTCGAGGACGACCCGGAGGACTGACCGCCGGCAGTGCCGTGGGCGATGCGGTGACTCTCGGCCCGCCCGGATGCCGCCGCGAAGCCACGAACGGTCATGCCGTACGCCGCCCGGTTCACCGCCTGCGACGTCCCGGCGAGGAACGGTCGCTGCGCACGCTCCTGCATGCCCGGGCCGCCCGGATGCCGCCGCGAAGTCACGAACGGTCACGCCGCACGCCGCCCGGTTCACCGTCTGCGACTTCCCGGCGGGAGACGGTCTGCGCACGCTCCGGCACGCTCCCGGCCCGCCCGGATGTCGCCGCGAAGCCACGAACGGTCAACCCGGGCGGCGCGATCCGTCCCGGATCCGTCCACGATCCGTCCAGGATCCGTCCACCATCGGCCCGTCACCGTCCCCCGCGACGACCCTGACCCCGTACGCGTCAGCGTGGGCCGCACTCCTGTTCCCAGGCCAGCCGGTCCGCCAGCAGCGCGGCCAGCTCATTCATCTCGCGGACGTGCGCCGCGTCGCCGTCGTCCTGCCGGACAACCGGACCCTGGTCGGTGATGATCGCCACGGCGTAGGAGTCCAGCAGCCCCAGCTGGCGGGTGACCCGACCCTGCCGCAGCCACCCGCCCTTGAAGGTGGTGGCGCCGACCGTCCCGAGTCCCCAGCGGTGGGACTCGACGGGTCGCATCGTCGCGAGCAGATAGGCGCTGGTGGCCGGCGAGACGACTTCCCCCGCCGTCAGCGCCGCCATGAAGCGCACCTGCTCGCGCAGCGACCAGGTCATCAGCCCCTCGTAGGAGTCCGGGGCGTCGGTCGTCCGGTCCCCGATCCCACGGAGCACCGCGGTCATCGCCCGTCCCGGCGCGCCCGGGATGCGTTGACGCAACGTCCGTACGGCGTCGTTGTCGGAACGCTGGAGCGCGGCCGCCACCAACCGCCGGTCGGCGGCGCTGAGCTCCCCGGGGTCACCGTCGACGGTGGTCGCGACGAAGGCGGCCGCCACCAGCACCTTGGACGTCGACCACGCCTCCGAGCCGGACACCCGACCCTCCACCACCACGTCGCCGGGATCGTCCAGCGGAGCGAAGGCGAAGGCCCGGCCGGAGTCGCCCCGCAGCGACAGCCGCGCCGGCACGGCCGCGCAGCGGGCCTCGCTCGCGCTCGGGGCGAGGGGGGGCGCCGCCGGGGGCGGGCGCGCG
>JBMDXL010000443.1:0-3232 GCA_048594465.1 Microlunatus sp.
AACTCGTGGCTGCTGCTGGTGCTGCTGCTCGCCGCCTTCTCCTGGGTGCTGTCGGCCCGCGTGGTCCGGTCGCTGTCGATGTCGATCAAGGAGCGGGAGTACGTCCAGGCGGCCCGCTTCATGGGGCTCTCGGCGCCCAAGACCATCGTCCGGCACATCCTGCCCAACATCTCCTCGCTGCTGATCATCGACGCCACCCTGAACGTCGGCGCGGCGATCCTGGCCGAGACGGGCCTGTCCTTCTTCGGCTTCGGGGTGCAGGCCCCGGACACCTCGCTGGGCACCCTGCTGGGGGAGGGAGCCCGTCAGGTCAACAGCTTCCCGTGGCTGTTCACCGGTCCCGCCGTGGTCGTGGTGCTGCTGGTGCTGAGCGTGAACGCGGTCGGCGACGGTCTGCGCGATGCCCTCGACCCCAACTCCCAGTCCGGAGGCTCTGCCTGATGAACACGTCCGGAGGATCTGCCGCATGAGCATCACCGCGCCCGCCGGGAAGGTCCGTCGCACCACCTCCGGCACCGTGCTGGAGGTCACCGACCTCCACGTCACGTTCCCCTCCGAGGCCGGACCGGTGCGCGCCGTCCGCGGTCTGGACTTCACCCTGGCCGCCGGCGAGACGATGGCCATCGTCGGTGAGTCCGGCTCCGGCAAGTCGGTCACCTCGCTGGCCATCATGGGTCTGCACCCACCGGCGGCCAAGATCACCGGCTCGATCAAGCTGCACGGCGACGAGCTCCTCGGCCGCAGCGACGAGGCGATGTCGCGGCTGCGGGGCGAAGAGCTGGCGATGATCTTCCAGGACCCGCTGTCGGCACTCACTCCGGTCTACACGATCGGTGACCAGATCGTGGAGACGATGCAGGTCCACCACTCGATCTCCCGCGCCGCGGCCATGACCCGGGCGGTCGAGCTGCTCGAGCTGGTCGGCATCCCCAACCCCGGTGTCCGGGTCAAGTCCTTCCCGCACGAGTTCTCCGGGGGCATGCGTCAGCGGGCCATGATCGCGATGGCCATCGCCAACGACCCCGACGTGATCATCGCCGACGAGCCCACCACCGCCCTGGACGTCACCATCCAGGCCCAGGTGCTGGAGGTGCTGAAGAAGGCGCAGCAAGAGACCGGGGCCGCGGTCATCATGATCACCCACGACCTCGGCGTCGTGGCCGGGATCGCCGACCGGGTCACGGTGATGTACGCCGGCCGGCCGGTCGAGCAGGGCAGCGTCGACGAGATCTTCTCCACCCCGCGGATGCCGTACACGATCGGTCTGCTCGGGGCCGTCCCCCGGCTGGACGCCCAGGACAAGGAGGCGCTGGCCACCCTCGAGGGCAACCCGCCCTCGGTGGTCAACCTGCCCCCGGGCTGCCCGTTCGCCCCGCGCTGCCCGATGGCCACCGACCAGTGCCGGACCGACGAGCCACCGCTGGCGCCCACCGACCAGTCGGGCCACCTGGCCGCCTGCATCCACTCGGCCCGGATCGCCCAGGAGCACCTCGACTACGCCGACATCTTCCCCGTCCCGGTGATCCCGACCTCGTCGCTGGAGCGGATCCCGCGCGACCAGCGCGACACCGTGCTCGAGCTGTCGGACATGAAGCGGCACTACCCGCTGATGAAGGGCGCCGTCTTCCGTCGACGGATCGGCACCGTCTACGCCGTGGACGGGATCGACCTGGAGGTCAAGCAGGGCGAGACCCTCGGTCTGGTGGGCGAGTCGGGCTGCGGCAAGAGCACCACCCTGCTCGAGGTGCTGAACCTGAAGCCCCCCACGGGCGGCCGGATCGCGGTGCTCGGCCGCGACGTCGGCAGCCTGGAGCGACGGGACCGCCAGCAGATGCGCCGCGACCTGCAGGTGGTCTTCCAGGACCCGATGGCCTCCCTCGACCCGCGGATGCCGGTCTTCGACCTGATCGCCGAGCCGATGGGGGTGTTCAAGTACAGCCCGAAGGCCATTGAGGACCGGGTCAACGAGCTGCTCCGCCTGGTCGGGCTGGAGCCCTCCTTCGCCAGTCGCTACCCGCAGCAGTTCTCCGGCGGTCAGCGGCAGCGGATCGGCATCGCCCGCGCGCTCGCCCTGGAGCCCAAGGTGATCGTGCTGGACGAGCCGGTGTCGGCCCTGGACGTGTCCATCCAGGCCGGGGTGATCAACCTGCTGGACGAGCTCAAGGCCAAGCTCGACCTGTCCTACCTGTTCGTGGCCCACGACCTCGCGGTCATCCGCCACATCGCCGACCGGGTGGCGGTGATGTACCTGGGCAAGATCGTGGAGATCGGCGACGTGACCAGCGTGTACGACCACCCGACCCACCCGTACACGCAGGCCCTGCTGTCGGCCATCCCGATCCCCGACCCGGAGAAGGAGCGGAGCCGGCACCGGATCCTGCTCAAGGGGGACCTGCCCAGTCCGGCCAACCCGCCGTCGGGCTGCAAGTTCCGGACCCGCTGCTTCAAGATCGGCACCCTCACCCCGGCTCAGCAGGAGCGGTGCGTCTCCGAGGTGCCGACGCTGCTGCCGGTGATCGGCGACGATCACACGTCGGCCTGTCATTACAACGAGGAGCGCACTGTCGTCTAGGCAGTCCCGTCGCCGCGGACGACATCGTTAGGAGGCTGTAACCCCCTCGGTCGTGGCAATCGCTCCACGCACCGTCGTAAGGTCATGTGGTCCGGGTTCGCCCGGCACCATCGATTCTCTGGAGGCAATGTGAAAGCACGAAAGATCTTGGTGGCACCAGCCATCGCCGGGCTGCTCGTCCTGAGCGCCTGCGGCGGCGGCGGTGACACCGGTGGCACCGACGAGGGCGGCTCCACCGAGTCGATCGCCCCCATCACCTCGCAGGACATCAACATCAAGGACCGCGGCGACCTGGCTCAGGGCGGCACCGTGCGCCTGTCGGTGGCCGACTTCGGCAACAACTGGAACCCGATGAACGTGAACGGCAACAACGCCGATCTCACCGACGCGCGCAACCCGATCCTGCCGACGTGGTTCAACTACGACACCAAGGGCGTCCCCACGCCCAACCCGGTCTGGCTGGAGTCGGCGGAGGAGACCAACGCCAACCCGACGACGGTGAAGCTGAAGCTGAACCCGAAGGCCGTCTGGGGCGACGGCTCCCCGATCGACATCGACGACCTGACCGCCACCTGGAAGGCCTGCGACGGCACGAACAAGAAGTTCGAGTGCGCCTCGACCCAGGGTTACGACCAGATCGCCAGCGTGACCCCGGGTACG
>JBMDXL010000444.1:0-4371 GCA_048594465.1 Microlunatus sp.
TCGTCGGCCACACCCTCCTTGTCGCCTGAGCTCACCGACCCACTCGTCTCCTCGTACGGTGACGACGCAGATTCGCGTCGGCTCTCCGGGGCATCACGCCAGTCGGGCCCGCACCCTTCCCTCCATCATCTGCTGCAGCACGTCGACGGTCTCTGGACGCAGGTCGACCTCCAGCGTCCGGGCGTGGGCCGCGAGCTGGAGGGTCAGGCGTTCCACCTCGGGGTGGTTGCCGGCCCGGTGCTCGGTCCGGACCCGCGCGACGAGCAGCAGCTCGTCCCCCGGGGCAGCCGCCAGGGCCCGGGAGGCGGACCACCGGGCCAGCTCGATGTCGGAGTCGTCCAGCGCCCGCTGGGCCAGCTCGACGCCGATGTCACGGATGACCGAGATCATGTCGGTGCGCATGCCCTCCGCCCAGTGCCACTGCCCCGGTGCGGCATCGGCCAGGGGAGCGCCGCGGACCAGCTGCAGGGCGGCTTCCAGACCGCTGGAGCTCGTCCGGTTCACACCCCGCCCCGTGAGGATCTGGAGACGCTGCCAGTCCGAGCTCACCGACGGGTGCAGCAGGATCCGACCGCTGTAGGCATCGGGCAGATAGGGCTGCTCCACCTCGTCGCTGCCGAGCCAGCTCCGTAGCCGGCTCATGTTGGAGCGCCGAGTGCCCTCGGCCACCGCCAGGGCAGCGCCCATGGCCTGGGCGGTGGTGCCGGGATGCTCCAGCAGCCACGCGCAGTACTCCAGGCACTGCTTGGCGGCCCGCGTCGGCACCGAGCCCGCGGCACCGTCCAGCTCGACCGGGCCGAGCAGCCGCAGCAGGGGGTGACCGGCCGACGGTGCCGTGCTCGGCTGCTGATCCATCGCCCCTCCTTCCTGCTCGTCGTCGGTGTCCTCGTGTCGGCTCCCCGCCCATCCCCCGAACCGCCGGCCGAGGTAGGTCACGTTGTCCGGCGGGTCCGGCTCGGCGGCTGGCGCGTCGTCGAACCACCAGGGCGCCGGCGTGGTGTCGGTGCGCCCGGTCGCTTCCACGAGCTCGATGATCGCGTCCGCCGCCGTCCCGCCCAGCAGCTGCGGTCGAAGGGTGTGGGCACCCGGCTCGACCCGCGCGAGCACGTCGTCGCCGGAGGCGGACAGGGTGAGGCGGGCCGGGGCCTCGCTCAGGGCGAGACCGACGGCCGCGATGCTGACCGGCGGTTCGGCGAGCACCACCTCACTCAACCGGCGCTGCTCGGCGGCCGACAGCCGACGGTTGATCAGCAGGATCGTCGGCACCCAGGGGTCGGCCAGATCGGGATCGACCCGGGACGCAGCCACCGACATCGTGGACAGCTGGGTCCGCTGGACCGCGGCCCGCCGGCCCAGGCGATCCAGCACCGGACCCAGCTCATCGGCCCGGGTCACGGTGTGCCGTCCCAACGCGTCGGGGAGCTGATCACAGGTCCCGATCACGATCAGCTCGAGCTCCTCGGCCCACGGGGAGCAGGACAGCTCCACGGCCATGGCGGCCAGGATCCCGCCGGGGAGATCGTCCTCCACGTCGTCGACCGAGGTGAGCCTGAGCTGCTCGAGGTCGGCCACCACCTGCCCGCCGTCGGCCGACGACCCGAGGGTGACCAGCGCGGGGTAGGGCCGGACCGCGTCCGCCAGCCCCGGGACCGACCGCAGCCGGTCGACCTCGCGCTCGAACAACGTCCAGCGGTGGCCAGTGACCTCGAAGCCGTCCGGAGCGCTCGTTCGCGCCTCGGCCAGGTCCAGCTCCAGCCGATCGGGGTGGACGGTCGCCGTGATCAGCGCGGGGAGCTCTGCGCCGGTGTGGTGGCAGTGTGCGGAGATGGCGCGCGTCGCCAGGTCCAGGGTACGTAGACCCATCGGCTGCTGACGCCGACCCAGGTGCGACTCGGCCAGCTGAGCCGCCGGCGACGGCGCCCAGATCCGGCGTCCGACGGGGCGGACCTGCAGCTGGGCGCGGCGACGGAGTGCCACTCCGGACACCACGGCCGCGGCCAGCAGACCCCCGACGCCGGCGAAGCCGGCCACGAGCGGAGCCAGCACGGTCGCCTCAGTGGGCACTGGCACCGGCGCCGGGGGGTCGGCAGGACTCGCTGAGACCCCGGCTGGGCTCGCCGGGACGCCGGGGGCCTCCGAACCCGGGGCGCCCGCCTTCTCATCGGCCCCTGACTTCCCGCCGGCCCCTGACTTCCCGCCGGCCCCTGACTTCTCGCCGGCCCCTGACTTCTGATCGGCCGACTGCTGTGGTCGGGGCAGAGCGTCCGGCTCGCGCTCGGACGCGACGCCCGGTCCCCGCTTCTCGGCCGCACCGGTCCCCAGTGGCGCACTCGCCTCCTCGGTCGCACCGGACCGCTCGGAGCCGCCAGCCCCAACCGCACCCGGGGTGCTCGCGCCGTCCTTCGCATCCGCGTCCGGCGCCACCCGGCGCTCGACCGCTCGGTTCTCCCGGGCCCTTGGCCCGGGCACGCTGAGACGCAGACCGACCGTCAGGTCGTCGGGATCGGTCAGCTGGAACGCGGTGGCCTCGTACAGGTCGGGCCACCGATCCGCGTCCGACCACAGACGATCGGCGATCGAGGACAGCGTCTCGCCCTGCTCGACCACCACCGTCCTCCTCGTCGTCAGTGCGGCGTCGACGTCGGGGATCACCAGCCGCCAGCCCGGCACCAGCCGATCGGGTCCCCCGGTCAGCCGGTCGGGGTTGGCTGCGGCGATCTTCCGCCAGTCCCGGCCCTCGCCGTAGTAGCGCTCGGCCAGCGACCACAGATCATCGCCGGGCTGCACCGTGTGACGCGCTCCTGCGGTCGTCGACGTCACTTCGGCCGGACGGGCTCGAGCGGCCGGACCAGCCGGAGCGGTGAGCTCGGGACCCGGCTCGAGGGACGGCGGCACGAGGGAACGTTCCCCGTCCTCCTCGTGGGCCGGGGAGGCCGTCGCGACCGCCGGTGTCGCCTGCGACAGCTGCGGGGTGACGACGACGAGGGCCACCACCGCCACCAGCAGACCGGAGGCCAACCGCTGCGAGGGCGCCAGCCCCGGCAGCTGGAGTCGGATCCGTTGGCGCGAGAGGAGCGCCACGAGCTCGGTCAGCACCGAGACCGCGAACACCGCCCAGGCGACCCAGGCGACCACCGCGATCAGCCCGACCAGGAGAGAGCCGTCGTCGGGCCGGGTGAACGCGGCGACCAGCCGGTCCCAGTCCAGCCGACCCGGCAGCGGGTTTCCGATGGTCTGCACCAGGACGACCGGCACCGCGACCAGCCCGACGACCAGCACGACCAGCGCCGCGAGGCCCCGGATCACCCGCATGATCGGGTCCTCTGCTCGGGCGTCATGGCCACGTCCTCTCGACCGGCGGTTCCAGGAGCACCCACTCTGCTGGACGACGGCAGGCGGTGGGGCTTCGTGGTGTTGTCCGTCCGGCACAGGTGTTGTCCGTTCACGCTCAGACCTCGAACAGCAGCGTGAGCATGGCGGCACCGAGGAAGATCATCCCGAAGATCAGCGCCGGGATGGTCATGAAGATCGTCATGCCCTCGGCCGCCGCTCCGGCCGCGATCTGCTCCCGGGTGAGGTGCGCGTTGCGCAGCTCCTTGACCCGGGCCCGCAGGGTCCCGGAGAGCGCCGCGCCGCTCTCGTCGAGCTGCATGATGTCGGCCACGTCGGTGAGCTCCGGCAGCTCCAGCTCGTCGGCCAGCCGCCGGAGCTCGCCGTACGGTGACTGCTGCTCGAGCCTGGCCCGTTCGAGCGCGGTCCGGATCTGGACGAAGAGGGGGACGTCGCTCAGGGCGGACGCGGACTGCAGGGCCTCCGTGGCCGAGGCGTTGGCCAGCCGCTCGAGCGTGACCAGGTCGATGAAGACCAGCAGCGACTCCACGGCGCGGGACTGGGTCGCGCGACCGGAGCGGCGCACCAGGAGATCCGGGAGGAAGTAGCCGACCACCAGTCCGACCACGGCCAGCCCGGCCGGCCACCACGAGGGAGAACCGGTCATCCAGCCCCAGGCGACACCGACCAGGGCCGGGAGCACAGCGCCGACGACCGCCATCACCGCCTTGTCCGCGTAGAACTCGGCGATCGGCTTGTTCTGCAGCCGGAGCAGCTGACGTTGACGCGGGGTCAGAGCGACAGGCGACCGTCGGTAGAGGACGACCCCGAGCCGCTCCGACCGCGAGGCGGCCGCGACGTCCGATCGGTGCCGGTCGGCGGCGGTGGGGTCGGCACCGAGACGCTCCAGGGCGGGCTGCAGGCCCGGCGGCGCGGGCACCAGCGCGGCCACGACCGCCACCAGCCCGCCGAGGGTGAGCATCCCCGCCAGCAGGATCAGTCCGGTGGTCACGAGCGCACCCCCACCCGGACGAGGACGCG
>JBMDXL010000445.1:0-3645 GCA_048594465.1 Microlunatus sp.
GATGTACCAGTGGGCCGAGACCACCAGGATGGCCCGCGGCTTCGGCACCGCCCGCCCCAGCGCGTGCCAGGCCTGGGTGTAGCGGTTGTCAGCCAGCTCGTTCCTCGGGTTGCCGTGCCCGAGGAACGCGGCCGGCATCAGCTCGGGGGGGCTGCTGGCGGGATCGCTCACGGCGCCTCCGTTCGGTCGGTGGCACCACTATGCCGCCACGGAGTCGTGGACGGCAGTCGGGCGCGCGTCCGGGGTGATCGGATGCCACCGGGGAGTCAGGAACGGGGGCTTGGCCCGCGTCCCGGTCGACCGGATGCCGCCGCAGAGTCACGTACGGCAGTCCAGTGCGTCGCGGGTGACCGGATGCCACCGCGAAGTCACGAACGGCGACCGGACCCGCGTCCGGAACGACCGGATGCCGCCGCGGAGTCGAGAACGACGACCCCGCGGCCGCACCGGACAGCCAGCCAGACGACCAGCCAGGTTCAGGCCAGCTGCAGGACCCGGGACTCCCAGGGGGCCAGGGTGGCCGAGGACCCGTCGCCGGCGTGGGTGCCGATCAGCAGGGTGGCGCCGGTGGTGTCCGGCAGCCCATCGACCGGCAGCTCCAGCGGCTCGGCCGAGAGGTTGGCCAGCACCAGCAGGGTCGCCTCGGCCGAGGTCCGGGTGAAGGCCCACAGCCGGTCGTGGTCGGGGGCCAGCAGCGCGAAGCGCCCGTCGACCACTGTCGGGTTCGCGTGCCGCAGCGCGATCAGGTCCCGGTAGTGGTGGAACACCGAGGTCGGGTCCGCGATCGCCGCCTCCGCGTTGACCACCACGTAGTTCGGGTTGGTCGGCAGCCACGGGATGCCCTCGCTGAAGCCGCCGTGCGAGCGGTCGTCCCACTGCATCGGCGTACGGGCGTTGTCCCGGCTCTTCACCGACAGCGACTCCAGCACGACCTCGGCCTCCATGCCCAGGCTGAGCGCCTCGGCGTGGTAGTTCACCGACTCCAGGTCGGAGTACTGGGCGATGTCGGTGAAGTAGGTGTTCGTCATCCCGATCTCCTCGCCCTGGTAGACGTACGGGGTGCCGCGGTGGAGGTGCAGCACGGTGCCCAGCGTCTTGGCCGAGGCGACCCGGAACTCGGGGCTGTCGTCACCGAAGCGGGAGACCGCCCGCGGCTGGTCGTGGTTGTTCCAGTAGAGGGAGTTCCAGCCCGCATCGGCCAGGCCCTCCTGCCACTCGGCCAGGTTCTTCTTCAGCACCGGCAGCGGCAGGTCGGCCAGATCCCACTTGGAGCCCTCGGGGGTCTGGTCCAGGCTGACGTGCTCGAAGGTGAAGACCATGTTCAGCTCGTGGTTCGCCGGGTCGGTCACCGCGCGGGCGGTGGCGATCGAGGAGCCGGGCATCTCGCCGACGGTGATCAGGTTCTTCTCGTCCAGCCCGACCGCGGCGTTCATCTCGGCCAGGAACTCGTCCAGCCGCGGGCCGTTGGCCACCGGCACGAAGGACGGGTGGTGCAGCTGCCCGGGAGCCACGGGACCGTCCAGCAGCTCGGTGGGCTTGGAGATCAGGTTGATGACGTCCATCCGGAAGCCGTCGACACCGCGGTCGACCCACCAGCGCATCATCGCGTAGACGGCCTCGCGGACCTCCGGGTTCTCCCAGTTCAGGTCGGGCTGCTTGGGGGAGAACATGTGCAGGAAGTACTCACCGGAGACCTCGTCGTACTTCCAGGCCGAGCCGGAGAAGGCCGCGCCCCAGTTGGTCGGCTCCGCGCCGGGGGTGCCGGGCTCGAAGCCGTCCCGGGCCGGTCGCCACCAGTACCAGTCGCGCTTCGGCGACGCGGGGTCGCGGGACTCGACGAACCAGGCGTGCTCGTCAGAGGTGTGGTTGACCACCAGGTCCATCACCAGCTTCATCCCGCGGTCGTGCAGACCGGCGATCAGCGCATCGATGTCGGCCAGGCTGCCGAAGGTGGGGTCGATGTCCTGATAGTCGGAGATGTCGTACCCGTTGTCGTCCTGCGGGGAGGTGTAGACCGGCGACAGCCACACCACGTCCACCCCGAGCTCGGCCAGGTAGTCCAGCCGGGAGACGATCCCCGGCAGGTCGCCGATGCCGTCACCGTTGCTGTCGGAGAACGACCGCGGGTAGATCTGGTAGACGACGGCCGACGTCCACCAGCCGTCGGGACGGGCGTTCGCGCCGGTGGTGGGGGTGGCGATCGTGGACATCGGGTCTCCTCTGCGGGGTGGTGGTCGGCCGGCTGATCGAGCCGGCTGGTGGTAGGGCTAGCGGGTGGGTGACGGAGGGCGGACGGTGCCGCCGGTGGTGAGGGTGTGGGCGACGGGGTCGGTGATCGACAGGCCCTCGCCCCGGACCAGCTGCTCGGCGGCCTGCATAGCGCGGTAGCCCATGGCCCGGAGCGGCTGGGCCACCGAGACGAGCGGCGGCCGGGTCATCCGGACCAGCGGGATGGCGTCGAAGCCGACCACCGACAGGTCGTCGGGCACGCGGAGGCCATGCTCGTCGGCCACGGCCATCGCGGCCACGGCCATCTCGTCGCTGGCGGCGAACACCGCGGTCAGGTCCGGCCGGCGCTCCAGCAACCGGCGCATGGCCACCAGACCGCTGTCGTAGCCGAAGTCGCCGTGCTCGACGGGACGCTCGTCGGCGGCGATGCCGGCGGCGAGGCAGGCCGACTCGAAACCGCGGACGCGAGGGAGGCCGGCCACCGGGTCGTCGCACCCACCGGCGATCATCCCGATCCGGCGGTGGCCGGCCGCGACGAGAGCGGCGGTGGCGTCGGCCGCCGCCCGCTGACCGTCGACGGCCACCACCGGCACGTCGGCGGCGGGCGTCGTGCCCGACACGACCACGTACGGCAGCGCGAGCGCCCGGAACAGCTGGTGCTGGGTCTCGGTGACGGCGGTCGACATGACCACGGCCGCATCGACCTGGCGGCTGGCCAGCAGCCGGGCGTAGTGCTCGAGGCGGCGCGAGCCGGCGCCGGTGGAGCAGACGATGACGGAGTAGCCCAGCTCGTACGCCGCGTCCTCGACCCCGTCGAGCACCTGACCGGCGAAGGAGTCCGACACCATCGGCTGCAGCAGTCCGACGGTCATGCTGCGCTGGGTGATGAGCATCCTGGCCAGCGCGTTCGGGGCGTAGCCGAGCCGCTCCGCCGCCTCCCGCACGGTCCGGGCCGTCGCGGTGGCGCCGCCCCGGTCGTTGAGCACCCGGGAGACGGTCGCGATCGAGACGCCAGCCGCTTCGGCGACGTCCTTGATCGTGGCGCGTGACATGGGATCCCGGGTTCTGTGAGGCGGAGTGAAAACCTTTACGGTTTGCTGTCGGAAACTGTAGCGAGGAATGGGCGCCTCGTCTAGTAAAGGTTTACAGTCAGGTCGGCCGGCGGCGGTGTGGCCGGACCGTCACCACCGTCCAGCCGGACGTGACAGGCTGCTCCCGTGCCCGATCTCCCCGTGCTGGATCCGTTCGAACAACGCGTGCTGGGTGCGCTGCTGTAGAAGCAGCGCACGGTGCCCGACTCCTACCCGCTGTCGCTGAACGGGCTGCGGACCGCGTGCAACCAGTCGACCAGTCGGGATCCCGTGGTGGCGTACGACGAGGCCACCCTGGTCGACACCCTCAACCGGCTCCGGGACC
>JBMDXL010000446.1:0-1681 GCA_048594465.1 Microlunatus sp.
CCCGCACCCCGAGTCGGGGCCGCGGCGTCCGGGTCTTCTTCGGCTCCGGCTCCGCGGCCGCCCGCGGGGCACGCGGCGTACGCACCTTCTTCGGCTTCGGACGCAGCCGCTCGCCCGCGAAACCGAGCAGGGCCGGCAGCAGGGTGAGGGCGATCAGGACGGCGATGCCGACGCCGCCAGCCGCAGCGACGCCCATCGTGGTCAGGAACGGGATGCCGGCCACGGCCAGTCCCGAGAGGGCGATCATCACGGTCAACCCGGCGAACACCACGGCCGAGCCGGCGGTGGCCACGGCCTGCGCCACCGACTCCTCCGGGTCCATCCCGGTGCCCAGCTGGTCGCGGTGCCGCGAGGTGATGAACAGGGCGTAGTCGATGCCGACGGCCAGGCCCAGCATCACCGCCAGCAGCGGGGTGGTGGCCGACACGGTGGTCAGCCCGGTCACCGCCACGATCAGCAGGACGGTGATCATCACGCCGAGGATCGCCGTCAGCAACGGCATCCCGGCGGCCCGCAACGAGCCGAGGGTCAGCCAGAGCACGACCAGGGCGATCAGCACGCCCAGCGCCTCGACGATGCTGAAACCCGGCGCGTTGTTGCTGTAGGCAGAGCCGCCGGGCGAGACCTGCGAGCCGGGGAGGTCGGACTGCAGCGTCGCCGTGGCCTGCTCGAGACCGTCGAACGTGGACTGGGCGACCGCCCCGTCGACGGTGAGCAGCTGCACCTGGATGATGGCGGCGCGGTTGTCGGGCGCGATCACGCCCTTGGCGTACTCGTCGAACGGCGAGGTGACGCTGTCCACGTGGTCGACCTTCTCCAGCGCGTCGACTCCCCGCTCGATCTGCCGGCGGACGTCGGCGTCACGGACGCTCTCGCCCTCGGGCACCGCCACCACCACCTGCGCGGTGGTCCCGCCGGCCTGGGGGAAGGTGCGGTTGAGCGAGTCCAACGCCAGCTGGGACTCGGTGCCGGGGACGGAGAAGTTCTCGTCGAACTTGCCGCCGATGCCCGCAGCGGCGCCGACGGTCAGGACCAGCACGGCCAGCCAGATCAGGAGCACCCGCCGGCGGTGCCGGTAAGCGGCACGACCGAGCGCGTACAGGTACGTGGACACGTGGGAAGACCGCCTCTGACGATGAGCTGCTGACGACAGGGCCCGGTGGATACAGACCTGTATCCGATACAGTACTGTATCGAAACCACGACCCCAGAGTCTGAGAGCAGGATCACGTGAGCACCGACGCCGGGACCGAGGCGCCCATCACCGCCCGCCGCGCCCAGACCCGTCGACGGCTGATGTCCGCGGCCCGCGCCGCGTTCGCCGAGCACGGCGTGGAGGGCGCCAGCGTCGAGATGATCTGCGAACGGGCCGGGTTCACCCGGGGCGCCTTCTACTCCAACTTCGCCGACCGCTCCGACCTGGTGCTGGCGATCATCGAGCAGAGCATCGCGTTCCAGTTCGCCGCCGCGCAACGGGCCATCACGACGATGAAGGAGGCCGGTGACCGGGAGCCGGAGGAGCTGGTGGCCATCGCGCTGTCGGCCCTGACCAGCTCCGGCGCCGCGCTGGGCACCGACCACCGCGACGTGATCACCGACCGAGCCCTGATGCTGCACGCGGCTCGCGATCCCGAGCTGCGACGGCCCTACCTCGGCTTCGTCGACGCCTGCAACCAGCAGG
>JBMDXL010000447.1:0-5974 GCA_048594465.1 Microlunatus sp.
GCTCCTGCGTCGTTGCCGGCCCCGGGCCCGGAACCATGCCCGCGGTCACCGCGGGCCAACCGGCGTGCGTCTGGATAGGGTGGTGATCATGACCGATCGACTGGCCCCCGGGGACGTCGCCCCCGCCTTCACGCTGACCGACGCCGACGGCAACCAGGTCTCGCTGGCCGACTACGCGGGGGGCAAGGTGATCGTCTACTTCTACCCGGCCGCGATGACCCCGGGCTGCACCACGCAGGCCATCGACTTCACCGCCGCCGTCGCGGACCTCGACTCCGCCGGCCTGGCCGTGGTCGGGATCTCACCCGACAGCCCCGAGAAGCTCGCGCAGTTCAAGGCCGCGCAGTCCGTGGCCTTCCCGTTGCTGGCCGATCCGGACAAGCAGACCCTGACGGCGTACGCGGCGTACGGCAGCAAGATGCTCTACGGCAAGCTGGTCGAGGGGGTCATCCGCTCGACCTTCGTGGTCGACGTCGCCGAGGACGGCACCGGCACCGTGGCCGTGGCGCAGTACAACGTCAAGGCGTCCGGCCACGTCGACAAGCTGAAGCGCGACCTCAAGATCTGACCCCGGCGCCCCTCCCGAGGGCGGGGCCGTCGGAGCTCTCGCCGGAGTGGTGGAACTGGCAGACACGCAGGATTTAGGTTCCTGTGCCTTCGGGTGTGAGGGTTCGAGTCCCTCCTTCGGCACCGGTGTCCCGGACGTGCCCGGTCTGGCACAGGCTGGCACTGCCTGGCACGGACATCAGCGAACGACCCAGACGAGAGCGGGCGACCGGTGAGCAGACGGTTCGAGGAGCTGGCCTTCGAGCCGACCCCGATCGGCGAGGTGAGCCTGCGGCGACGGCAGGACCCGGTCACGGGTGTGGACGTCTTCGAGGTCAAGCTCGGTGACGAGTACCTGATGTCGAGCGCGTTCACGGTGGCGGAGATCGCCCTGAGCGAGCTCGCGCTGGAGTGGCTCCAGCGGCGGGGCCCGGCGGGCGACGGCTGGGAGGTCGTGGTCGGCGGTCTGGGGCTGGGCTACACGGCGGCCGCGGCGCTGGCCGACGACCGGGTGCGGGAGCTCCTGGTGGTGGACGCGCTGGCTCCGGTGATCGACTGGCACCGGCGGGAGCTGGTGCCGCTGGGCCGCCGGCTGGCCACCGATCCGCGGTGCCGGCTGGAGCACGGCGACTTCTTCGCGATGTCGCGACGAGACGGCTTCGACCCCTCGGCCCCGGACCGCCGGTTCGATGCCGTCCTGGTCGACATCGACCACTCGCCGCGCCACCAGCTCGGAGCCGGCAACGCCGACTTCTACACCCGCGCCGGGGCCGAGGTGCTGGCCTCCCGCCTGACCCCTGGCGGGGTCTTCGGGCTGTGGTCCAACGACCCGCCGGACCAGGACTACCTGGACGTCCTCTCGGCGGTGTTCACCACGGTGCACGCCGAGGTCGTCAGCTTCGCCAACCCGCTGCAGCGACGACCGGCGACCAACACGGTCTACCTGGCCAGCGGTGCCGGACCGATCGACGCCGGACCGATCGACGCGGGCTCTCTGCCCTAGGCTGAGCCGAGTTCCGATGACGAGGAGAGACGTGGCTTCGAACGACAGCATCCAGCCGACCAGGACGCCCGAGCAGATCGAGGCCGACCTGGCCGCCGCCCGGCTGCGGCTGGCGCACTCCGCGGAGGACCTCATCGACACGGTCCATCCCAGCCGGATCAAGCAGCGTCAGATCGACAGCGTGAAGCAGTTCGTCGGCAACGAGGTCGACGCCGCCAAGGCACTGGTCTTCAACGCCCGCGGGGACCTCCGCAGCAACCGGGTCCTGGCGGTGGCCGGGGCCGTGGTGGGTGGTCTGGTCTTCCTGGCGGTCGTCCGCGGGCTGGTCCGCCGCGGCCGGAGCTGAGCGCGTGACCGTGCCGGCGGACGGCTCGGCCGAGCTGCCCATCCGGATGCTGCACGACCGGGTGCTGGTCTCCACCGACGGTGAGACCGGCGAGCGACGCAGCGGGGGCGGCATCGTGATCCCCGCGACGGTGGCCATCGGCAAACGGCTCGGCTGGGCCTCGGTGGTCGCGGCCGGCGCCAACGTCCGCAGCGTGAAGGTGGGCGACCGGGTGCTGTTCGACCCCGACGACCGGGCCGAGGTGGAGGTCCGCGGCAAGGACTACGTGCTGCTCCGCGAGCGCGATCTGCACGCCGTGGCGACCGAGGGTCTGCCCGACGGGCAGACCGGTCTCTACCTCTGACCCGTGCCAGGGCCGGTGCCGTCCTCCACCCCGGAGGAGCAGGCTCGGAAAGACCGCTCACCGAAAGATCCCGCCTCCAGCGCTTGCACAGATTGTGAACGTTCTCGCCTGCGAGGGCGCTCTTTCCCTGAACCGGTTCGGTGTGCTAGCCGTGTATAACAATCCTTAACGCCTGCTGTGGTTTCTATTACGTTCGTGTTGCTTGGCGCCTAGTGTGACCCGACGGCACCCACAGACACCGGTGTCACGACAACGAAGTGAGGCATGCATGGCTTTCGCACGACGTGCGCGCCGGATCGCGATCGCGGCCGGCTCCCTGACCGCCCTCCTGGCGGTGGCCGCCTGTGGTGGCAGCAGCGAGACCACGCCCGGCGGCGGCGCTTCCGCCGACGCGGCGTACGACCAGAAGGGCCCGATCACCTACGTCCAGGGCAAGGACACCTCGGGCAACGTCCCGAAGCTCATCGCCCAGTGGAACGCCGAGCACCCGGACGAGAAGGTCACCCTCCAGGAGCTCCCGGACAACGCCGACCAGCAGCGCGCGCAGATGCTGCAGAACGCGCAGATCAAGTCCGACAAGATGACCGTGCTGAGCGTCGACGTCGTGTGGACCGCGGAGTTCGCGGCCAACCAGATCGTCGATGAGCTGCCCGCCGACAAGTTCCCGACCGATGACTTCCTGCCGGCGACCGTGAACACGGCCAAGTACTTCAACAAGCTCTACGCGTACCCGGCCTCCTCCGACGGTGGCCTGCTGTACTACCGCAAGGACCTGCTGGAGAAGTACGACCTGCAGGCCCCCACCACCTGGGACGAGCTGAAGAGCGCCTGCGACAAGATCAAGGCGGGCGAGAACAACTCCAAGCTCAACTGCTTCGCCGGTCAGTACAACAAGTACGAGGGTCTGACGGTCAACTTCGCCGAGAACGTGAACTCCGCCGGCGGCGTCATCGTCGGCGAGGACGGCAAGCCGAACGTCAACACCCCCGAGGCCAAGGCCGGTCTGGACCGGATGGTCAACTGGTTCAAGGACGGCACCATCCCCAAGGGTGCGATCACCTGGCAGGAGGAGCAGGGTCGTCAGGCGTTCCAGGACGGCAACCTGATCTTCCACCGCAACTGGCCGTACGTGTACTCGCTGGCCAGCAAGGACGACGGTTCGTCCAAGGTCGTCGGCAAGTTCGACGTCGCGCCGCTGCCGGGTGAGTCCGGCACCGGTGTCTCCAGCCTTGGTGGCCACAACATGGCGATCAGCAAGTACGCCAAGAACAAGGGCACCGCGACCGAGTTCATCAAGTGGTGGACCTCGCAGGACATCCAGAAGTCCAACGTCATCGCCACCTCGGCGGCTCCGACCCGGACCGCTCTCTACACCGATGCGGATGTCACCAAGAAGTTCGCCTACATGCCGATCCTGCTGAAGTCGATCGAGACCGCTCAGCCGCGACCGGTGGCCGTCAAGTACGGCGACGTGACCCTGGCCATCCAGGACTCTGCGTACTCCGCCCTGCAGGGGCAGACGACCAGTGACGCCGCCCTGTCCGAGCTGCAGACCAAGCTCGAAGGTCTGATCCAGTAGCTCGTCTGATCCGTTCCGATGTCGCGTCCAGCGCAGTGGTGGGCAACTCGCCCGCCCTGCGCTGGTCGCGGCTCAGGAGAGAGGTAGGGAGGAATGGCAACAGCCACTGCTGTTGAGAAGAAGTCGTCGGGGGCCCCGCCGAAGAAGCGGAAGAACGCCCTCAGCGACGGCCAGGGGCGCCTGGCCGGGATCCTGCTGTCGCCGACCCTGCTGGTGATCCTCGTCGTCGTCGGCATCCCGATCATCCTGTCCATCCGGGAGTCCTTCTTCCGGGTGAACGACGGCGTCGACCCCGTGACCGGTCTGGTCGGGGGCGGCGAGCAGTTCGTCGGTCTGCAGAACTACACCGACATCTTCACCGGCCAGAACCAGGTGGTCGGGGCCTACGGCTCCATGGACCGGTTCTGGAACGCGTTCATCAACACCTCACTGTTCACCATCGTCTGCGTGCTGCTGGAGACGGTGCTCGGTGTGGCGATGGCGCTGATCATGTCCAAGGCCTTCAAGGGTCGTGGTGTGGTCCGCGCCGGCATCCTCGTCCCGTGGGCGATCCCCACGATCGTCTCGGCGCTGATGTGGAAGCTGATCTTCGACGAGGCCGGGGTGATGAACCGGATCCTCGGCACCCAGATCCTCTGGCTCGCCGACGACAACCCGGCCTTCTGGGCCGTGGTCATCGCCGACGTGTGGAAGACCGCGCCGTTCATCGGTCTGCTCACCCTGGCGGGTCTGCAGACCATCCCGGCCGAGGTCTACGAGGCGGCCAAGGTGGACGGTGCCACCGCGTGGCAGCAGTTCACCCGGATCACCCTGCCCATGGTCAAGCCGACCCTGGTGGTGGCGGTGCTCTTCCGCACCCTGGACACGATGCGCATGTTCGACCTGCCCTGGGGCATGGTCGGGCAGGGCAAGTACTACGTGGAGACGCTGTCGATCTTCGCCTACCAGGAAGCCAACCAGCAGCGGTACGGCCAGGCCTCGGCGTACTCGATCATCCTGTTCCTCTACATCATGTTGATCGCCTACCTGTTCGTGAAGCTGCTGGGTGCCGACGTCGTCGGTGACAACGCGCCGCCGAAGAAGAAGAAGCGCAAGGGGCGCAGCGTCGACAGCGGCGAGCGCGCCGGCTCGGCCGCCACGCTCGAGATGACGGGGGGGAACCACTGATGTCCACCACCACCGTGGAGGAGCACACCTCCGCCGACGAGGTCGCCAAGCTGGCGCACCCGAAGCAGAGCCGCAAGGCCCTGATCGGCATGATCGCGTCCTACATCGGCATGGCGCTGATCGTCATCTACTGCATCCTCCCGTTCTACTGGATGATCGTCAGCTCGTTCCGGCAGCCCACCGAGGGTCGTAGCACCGAGTTCCTGCCCAACCCGCCGTCGGTGCAGAACTTCATCGGCGTCTTCGCGGGCAGCAACAACTTCGGCCGGGCCCTGCTCAACTCGGTGATCGTCGCCGGGACGACGACGATCCTGACGCTGATCATCGGCATGGTCGCCTCGTACGCGCTGGCCCGGCTGGCGTTCCGGGGCAAGGCCATCGTGCTGGGCGTCATCATCGCCTGCTCGATGTTCCCCGGCATCACGCTGCTGATCCCGCTGCTGAAGATGTTCAGCTCGACCCCGCCGTTCGGCTGGTTCCCGTACTGGATCAACACCTACCAGGCGCTGATCGTGCCCTCGCTGTCCTTCGCGCTGCCGCTGGCGGTGTGGAACCTGACCGCGTTCTTCCGGCAGCTGCCGGTGGAGCTCGAGCAGGCGGCGATGGTCGACGGGTGCACTCCGGGGCAGGCGTTCCGGAAGGTGATCATCCCGCTGGCCGCCCCCGGGGTGTTCACGACCGCGATCATCACCTTCATCGCGGCCTGGAACGAGTTCCTGATCGCCCTCACCTTCGCCCCGGATCCGCGGATCCAGACGGCGACGGTGGCGATCAGCAAGTTCACCGGCACGACCGGCTTCGACACCTCGTACGGCACCATCATGGCCGCCGGTGTGATCGTGACCGTGCCGCTGCTGCTGGCGGTGCTGATCTTCCAGCGCCGCATCGTCGCCGGGCTGACGGCCGGTGGGGGGTAGTAGCACGCGTCACACCTCGCCCGACCGAGCAGGGGGGGGGCCCCCCCCGGGGGGGCCCCGCCGGGCGGGGGAT
>JBMDXL010000448.1:0-5999 GCA_048594465.1 Microlunatus sp.
GACGGCCAGCGTGAGATCTCGTCCCGTGGTGGCGAAGTAGGCGTTCAGGTCGTCGAACCGCAACGTCACCTGCTGGGCGGAGTGGCCGATCCCGACCCGGCGGACGTCCTGCAGCACCAGGTCCTTGAGCGGCAGCCGCACATCCGACAGGTCCGCCTCCAGCCGTTCGACCGTGAGCGGTCCGGTCCGGAGTCCGACCACGTCGACCCGGGCGTCGTCGTAGGCACCACGCAGCACCTGGGGTAGTAATAAACCTCCACCCAACGTCACCTGTGGTCGCTGCTGGCCGCCGGTGACCTCCTGATGTTTGCGCTCCAGCAACGACTCCGCACCGAGGCGGCTGCCGACATCGATGCCCCACAGTGCTGCACCGCAGGCGAGGACCAGCACCACGGCCTCGACCAGCACCCGGCGCCGACGGGCCGGCGTGCCGCGTCGTCGGTCTCCGTCAGCCACGGCGATCCTCCTCGGTCAGCGCCCGCCGGGGCCGGGCCCGGTCGGGGTGAGTGGTCGAGATGCGTCCGCCCGGCCAACCCGAGGCCGACCCGAGCAACGTCAGCACCGCGGGCGTGAGGACCGGCCGGACCACCAACGTGTCCAGGAGCAACCCGACCGCCATGGCGAACGCGATCTGACGGAACGTCGACAACGGGATGATCGCCACCATGGCGAAGGTGGCCGCGAGGATCAACCCGGCGATCGTGATCGCTCTCGCGACCCGGGGCACCGCCACCGTCAGCGCCTCGGCCAACGGTCGGCGGGCCGCCTCGCGCCAGATCGGGCCGACCGCGAACACGTTGTAGTCCGAGCCCAGGGCGATCAACAACACCGCGGCGGCGAACGGGGCGTAGAACGTCAGACCCTGCTGGCCGAGGACGCCCTGGAACAGCAGGGTGGTCAACCCCAGGGCCGCAGCCACGCTGAGCGCGCTGCAGGCCAGCAGCACGATCGGGGCGACCAGCGCGCGCAGGTACAGCATCAAGATCAGCAGCTCCACCAGGAGCGCCGCCACCAGGACGATCTCGAGGCTGCGCTGCGTCAGACTGGACACCTCGGCGGCGATCACCGTCTGACCGGTCACGAGGATCTCGGCCGGGCGGAGTCCGGCGTCCGCGGCGATCGCGTCCACCCGTCCGCGCAGGGCGGTCACGTCGTCGATGGCGCGGGCCGCCAGCGGGTCGCTGTCCATGATCACCAGGAAGCGGGCGGCGTCGCCGCCGGCCGCCAGGACGACGCCCTCGGGATCGCTGAACGGGGAGTCCGCCGGGCCGATCACCCGAGCCACCCCGGGCTCCTCGGCCAGCATCGCCTGCATCCGGACCAGCCGGTCCCGCTCGCCGGCCACCGCGTCCTGCTCGACCACCACCTCCGTGGGGGCCGTGATCCCGGCCAGCCCGGCCGTCTCCAGGATGGCCGCCCCCTCGGCCACGCTGTCCTGACGGGGCAACCCGGCGGTGAAGGACAGATCGAACCGGGCCTGGAGCAGCGGGAGAGCAGCGACGGCCAGCGCCCCGACGACGACGACAGTGGCCACCAGCGCCGGCCCGCGCCGCACCAGCCGGTGGATGAGCCGGTCTCGGCGTTGACCCATCCGCGCTGACGTCGCCTCCGCCACCTCGGGCAGCCGGGCCCGGTGGGAACCGCGGCGGGGCACGACCGTGAACAGGCGCCACCCGAGGATGCTCATCAGCGCCGGAGTCAGCGTCAGCGACAGCCCCACCCCGATCACCACGGTCAGCGCCAGCGCGGGCCCCAGGGCCCGGAAGAGACCGAACGGAGAGGCCAGCAAGGCGATCGTGCCGCCGGCCACGGTCAGCCCCGCGACGGCGATCACCGAGGCGTTGTCACGGACCGCATCCCGCACCGCCGGCACGGTCTCGTGGCCCTTGTCGAGCTCGTCTCGGAAGGAGTGGAAGAACAGCACGCAGTAGTCGGTGACGACTCCCAGCAGGAGCGCCAGCAACACCGGTTCCAGCTGGCCCGGCACCTCGAACCCCGCCGCCGCCGCCACGAGCGTGAGGGCCGGCAGATACGTCAGGTAGCCGACAGCGGCGATCGCCACCACGACCACCGGCGCCAGCAGCGACCGGAACGCCAGGGCCACGACGACCACGATCAGCACCAGGCTGGCCAGCTCGAACAGCCCGATCCGGCTGTTCAGGTAGTCACCCTGCGCGACCTGAGCGGGCACGAAGCCCGTGACGTACGTCTCCACGCCGCGCTGGGTCTGGAAGTGCGCGGCATACCGGTCGCCGAGCCGCGCCATCCCGACGATCCCGGTGCCCTCGGAGCCGTACAGGAACGTGACCGTCGTGTCGGCCCGTCCGGTCGGCACCGGAATGGCTGCCGCGACCTGATCGGGTCCGGGTGGCGTGCGCCCCTGCAGACTCTGCTGGGTGGTCCCCAGCGCCCAGAGGTACGAGTCGGCCCGGGTCAGCAGGCTCAGACCGTCCGGCTGGTGCACCACCACCGTGGTGCCGGACACGACCGGGACCCTGAACTGGTCGAGCACCCGCTGCTGGGACTTCAGGATGGGGTGGTCGGCAGGGAGGAAGTCGCCGAACCCGCCACCCCCGGGGTGAGCGGGCGCCAGGGTCACCGCGGCCACCGCGGCCACCAGCCACGTGGCCACGACGAACCACCGGCCCCGCGTGACCAGACCGCGGTAGAACCCGCCCAGCCGCTCACCGACACCGACCCGGGCACGTCGGGGGACCTCGTCGCTCACCGGCACCCAGCTCCCCCCTTCGGCCCCTCCCGCGCAGGGCGACCACTACCCTCGGCCCATCATCATCGGTCGTGACGACCGCAGCAGCGCGAGAGGGTGGGGCATGACCGGATCCGACACCGACACCGCCGCGCCGGAAGCGACGGGCCCGACGACGATGATCCGCTGGTGGGTGGCGGCGCTGACCGGTCTCGGCGGGCTGGTCGTGGGCGTGGTGGTCGCGGCCGTGCTGCTGGCCACCACCCCGCAGTTCGGCACCGGCGCGACCAGCACGGCCGACCAGCCGGACGGCCCGACATCGGACGGAAGCGTCCCGGTCGTCGTCGAGGCCCGCGTCAACGCGGCCTGCCTGCGCGTGATCAACGAGGCGCAGGACGTCGTCCGCATCCTCGGCGGCGTGGACGAAGCCACCGACGACGTCGACCTGCTGGAGCTCGACGACCTGGTCCGCCGCCTCCAACCCGTCGAGTCCAGGCTGCAACGCGACCTCCGGCAGTGCCGGGTCGACACCAGTGCCCCGACCGGCTCCACCGCCACCCCGTCCGCGGCCGTGCCGACCATGCCGCAACCCTCGACGACCCCGCGCTGACCGTCCCGGACCCCGGTGACAGCCACGCCGGTCCGCTCGGCGTCCGGGTTACGGTGACGCGTGCAATCGACGCGCCACCGCTGGCAGACCGCGACCGACTCGTTCTGGTTCATCCCGGCGACGTTGCTGCTGGTCTCGCTGGTGCTCGCCGAGCTGCTGGTGGCACTGGACCGGAGCCTCGTCGGCGACGGAGTCGCCCAGCTGCCGTTCGTCAGCGCGGTCGGACCGTCCGGCAGTCGGGACCTGCTGGCCGCGATCGGCGGCTCGATGCTGGGGGTCGCCGCGACCTCGTTCTCCATCACGATCTCGGTGATCGCCACCGCCAGCTCCACGTACGGACCGCGACTGGTCCGCAACTTCATGGCCAACCGTGGCAACCAGGTCGTGCTGGGCATCTTCGGCGCCACCTTCCTGTACGCGCTCCTGGTCCTGCGCACGATCCGGGAGGAGACCGCCAGCACGCCGGCGTTCGTGCCGCACCTGGCCGTCACGGTGGCTATCGCCCTGGCCGTGGTGGACGTGGCCGTCCTCATCTACTTCATCCACCACATCGCCGACTCGATCCAGGTCTCGACCCTCGCCAGTCAGGTCCTCGACGACCTCCGCCACAGCGTCGACCAGGAGCAACCGCACGGGCACGCGGTCGTCGACCCGGCCGCGATCATCCCGCGCCGAGAGCCCGCCCAGGTGGTCCGCGCCACCACGCACGGCTATCTCCAGTTCGCCGACCACGCGGCCCTGCTGGAGGTGGCCGCCCGTTCCGAGACCTTCCTCCGACTCCGGCCCCGCTGTGGGGACCACAGCATCGCCGGAGACGTGCTGGTGGAGATCTGGGCCACCGACGACACCACGTCCGACGGCGCCCTGGACGATCAGATCCGCCGTGCCCTCGTCCACGGCCGGGCCCGGACGCCGCAGCACGACGTGCGGTACGCGGTCCAGCAGATCGTCGAGCTCGCCGTGCGGGCCCTGTCACCCAGCACCAACGACCCCTACACCGCGATCAACGCCCTCACCGAGCTCGGCACCGGGCTGGCCGCGGTCGTCGACCGCGACGATCCCGGCAACGCCTACGAGCGTGACGGTCACTGGCGTCTGCTGGCCCCCGGCGTTCCCGCGGCCGAGCTGGTCGAGCTCGCCCTCGACCAGGTGCGGAGCTACGCCGCGGCCTCCACGGAGGTCGTCCTCCACCTGCTGACCCTGTGCGCGGACCTGCGGACCCGCACCGACCGCACCGACGTCGTCGCCGCGATCGACGGCCAGCAGGCGGCGCTCCTGCGGCAGTTCCTCGCGGCCGGCCACGACCTGCGGGACCGCGAACGGGTCCAACGCCTCGTCGAGAGCCACACCGCCGCGCCCTGAGCCCCCGGCGAGCCGGAGCTCCGGTCGACGAACGAGTCCGCAGCCACCTGCTCGGGGGTTCAGGTGACTGCGGACTCATCTCTCCTTCGTCACCCGATCGGCCTCGGATGCCTCGACCGACGAAGAAACAAGATCCGTCGGCGCCGTCGTTCGTGGAACAAAGTTCCCCCGACGGAGTGCAGGTACCCCTCGCGGGGAGGGCTACCGCTGGGCCGGATCTGCTCCGTGCCGGGGTGCGGCGGCCCGGTCGTCGTGGTCGGGCTGGGACCAGGAGCCGAGCAGGCGAAGCCGTTCGGCCGAGGGCGAGCCGGGTTCGGCGGTGTAGACGAGCAGCACCAGACCAGGGTCGGCCGTCACGGACATCTCCTCGTACGCCAACGTCAGCTCGCCGACGACCGGGTGGGTGAAGCGCTTGGTGCCGGTGCCGTGGGTGCGGACGTCGTGGGCGCCCCACAGTCGGCGGAAGGTGTCGCTCTGGGTGGACAGCTCCCCGATCAGGTCCTGCATGGCGCGGTCGTGGGGATCGCGTCCCGCCTCGGCCCGCATCACGGCCACGCACATCTCGGCGAACCGGTCCCAGTCGGGGTAGAAGTCCCGGGACGCCGGATCGAGGAACTGGAAGCGGGCCAGGTTCACCGGGCGACCGCCGTCGCCGATCATCGGCGCGTAGAACGCCCTGCCGAGGGTGTTGACCGCGACCATCTCCTGACGGGCGTCGCGGACGAACGCCACCCCGTCGGTGATCGCCTCCAGCATCCACTGCAGCGAGGGCCGTCCCGCTGCGGGCTGGTCGGCCCGCCGCCGGTTCCGCCGGGAGACCGGGATCCCCTCCGCGGCGCGGGCCAGGTCGAACAGGTGGGCGCGCTCGGTGTCGTCCAGCTGCAGCGCCCGGACGATCGCGTCCAGCACACCCGCGGACGCGCCCGCGATCTCACCGCGCTCGATCCGGGCGTAGTACTCCACGCTGACTCCGGCCAGGACGGCCACCTCGGCACGGCGCAGCCCGGCCACCCGGCGACCGCCCCCGGCCGGCAGCCCGGCCGCCTCGGGCGTCAGCTTCGCCCGCCGCGTCATCAGGAAGTCGCGCACCTCGGCCCTGTTGTCCATGCCCACCAGGCTAGAGACGCGGTCGCGAACGCGGCACTCCCTGTCAGGGGGTGCCCTGTCAGTGCACCCCTCGGCAGTGACTCCCGCCCCGGCCCGCAGCACGGTTGGCTGGGCTCAGCCCACCAGCCACCCGTCGAGGTGGCCGCCCCGACACAGCAGGAGCCACATCCCCGTGCACGGAACGGACACCCACCGCCCAGCCGCGCAGCAGCC
>JBMDXL010000449.1:0-7136 GCA_048594465.1 Microlunatus sp.
TACTGGTCGGTAACCCCGGGGGGCCGGGTGATCCCGCCCGGCGCCCGGGACCCCTATACCCTCTCCGACCATGGAAACGCGTCGGGTCGGGAGCAGCGGGCTGCGGACGTCGCGGCTCGGGCTGGGCACCCTGACCTGGGCCCGGGACACCGACGACGACCAGGCGCGGGGTCTGCTGCAGACGTTCCTCGAGGCGGGCGGCACGCTCATCGACACCGCCGCCGCGTACGGGGCGGGCGACGCCGAGCGGCTGCTCGGGCGACTCGTCGGCGAGCTCGCCCGGCGGGAGGACGTGGTCATCGCCACCAAGGCCGGGTTCGCGGTCCGGGACGGCAAGCGGGTGGTCGACACCTCGCGCCGGGCTCTGCTGCGCGATCTGGCCGGCTCGCTGGAGCGGCTGGGTACCGACTACGTCGACCTCTGGCAGATCCACGCCTGGGGCGAGGCGCCGATCGAGGAGACCCTGAGCGCGATGGACCACGCGGTCCGCCAGGGCATGACCCGCTACGTCGGGGTGAGCAACTTCGTCGGCTGGCAGACCGCGCAGGCGGCCACCTGGCAGAAGGCGGTGCCCGGCCGAGCCCCGTTGACCAGCCTGCAGGTGGAGTACTCGCTGCTGGCCCGCCGGGCGGAGATGGAGCTGCTGCCGGCGGCCGCGGCCTTCGGGCTCGGGGTCTTCCCCTGGTCACCGCTGGGCCGCGGGGTGCTCACCGGGCAGTACCGCTCCCGCACCCCGAAGGGCTCCCGGGCTGCCTCCGACCACTTCGCCTGGTTCGTGCAGCCGTACCTGGAGCAGCGCAGCAAGGGTGTCGTCGAGGCGGTCGCGCTGGCGGCGGAAGGACTGGACCTCACCCCGCTCCAGGTGGCGCTGCTGTGGGTCCGTGACGCGCCCGGCGTCACCGCCCCCCTGCTCGGGGCGCGGACCGCGGGTCAGCTCGCTCCCGCGCTGGCCACCGAGGAGCTGAGTCTGCCGGCCGAGATCGTCTCCGCCCTGGACGACGTCTCGGGCGGGGCCCACGTGCTCCGCGGCTGAACTCTCTCCCGCTCCGAGTTGTCGGCACCTGAGGTGGCCGGAGCGACCACGGAGGCTGACGCGGGGAACTTCAGACGGTCAGCGGCACCCGGATGATCTTGCGCCGGATCCACACGTCCCGGGTGCCGTCGCGGTAGCGACGCAGCCGGGTGAGCTCCCAGCCGCCGTACTCGGCCTGGTCGGTGAGCAGCTTGCGCACCGCGCTGCGGGGGACGGACCGGTCCAACCGGACCTTGGTCTCCTCGTACTCGACCACTCGACTGCTCATCGTCGGCCAGCCTAGTCAGCCGCCGGCGCAGGGCGGTGACGATCGTGTGACGCGTCGCGCCGCGGACCGGTCAGGCCTGGTCCAGGAACCGGTCCAGCACCCGGCAGCCGAACTGCAGGGAGCTGATCGGCACCCGCTCGTCGACCCCGTGGAACAGGCTGACGAAGTCCAGGTCGGGCGGCAGCCGCAGCGGCACGAAGCCGAAGCAGCGGATGCCCAGCCGGTCCCAGGCCTTGGCGTCGGTGCCGGCGCTCAGCAGGTACGGCACGGCCCGGGCCCCGGGGTCCTCGGCGGCCAGGCAGGCCTGCATCGCCTCCACCAGCGCGCCGGCGAACTCGGTCTCCACGCTGGGGTGGTCGGCGACCACCTCGTAGCGGACCTTGTCACCCAGCAGCTCGGTGATGGTGGCGAAGAACTCGTCCCGTCCGCCCGGCACGAACCGCCCGTCGATCGCCGCCGTCGCCCGACCGGGGATCACGTTGTGCTTGTAGCCGGCCTTCAGCATCGTCGGGTTCGCGGTGTTGGCCATGGTGGCGCCGACCATCCGGGCGATGCTGCCCAGCCGGGACAGCGTCTGCTCCACCGTGTCGGTGTCCAGCTCGATCTCGAACGCCTCCGAGACCGCGTCCAGGAAGGCCCGCTGGGCGTCGGTGATCCGATCCGGCCAGCGGTGCGAGCCGATCCGGGCCACCGCCGCGGACAGCTCGGTGACGGCGTTGTCGTCGTGCCGGACGGAGCCGTGCCCCGCCGCTCCCTCGGCGATCAGGTTGAGCCAGGCCATGCCCTTCTCGGCGGTCTGCACCAGATAGAGCCGGAGGTCGTCGCGGACGGTCAACGAGAAGCCGCCGACCTCGCCGATGGCCTCCGTGCAGCCCTCCAGCAGATCGGGACGGTTCTCCACCATCCAGAACGCGCCCTTGGCGCCGCCGGCCTCCTCGTCGGCGGTGAAGACCATCCGGATCGGTCGTCGGGGCGCCCGGCCCGCGCGGGCGCGGGCCCGGACGACACTCAGCAGCATGGCGTCGAAGTCCTTCATGTCGACCGCGCCGCGACCCCAGACGCAGTCGTCGGCCACCTCGGCCGCGAACGGCGGCACGGACCAGTCGGCGGCGTCGGCGGGGACGACGTCCAGGTGCCCGTGGATCAGCAGCGGGCTGAGACCGGGGTCGGCGCCCTCGGGCTCCCAGTGCGCCACCAGGGAGGTCCGCCCCGGCTCGGACTCGACCAGCTCGGAGGCGATGCCCACCTCGTCCAGCAGTGACGCCACGTACTCGGCGGCACCCCGCTCCCCCGGTCCGGGATCGGGTCCGTAGTTGGTGGTGTCGATCCGGATCAGCTCGCGACAGAGCTCGACCACCTCGCCGTCACTAGCAGGTGCTGACGTGGTCTCGGTGCCGGCCTCGGTCATCGGGCCATCATCGCCCACCCGGTCGTCCCGGCGGAGAATGGCCCGGTGACGACGGCAGCAGGTGCGAGGGCACCGTCCCCGGCGACGGGACGGTCCTGGGCGGTGTGGGGAGTGGCGGTCGCAGCGTACGCGGTCGCGGTCTTCCACCGCACCTCGCTGGCCGTGGCCGCCGAGGACGCGACGGCGCGCTTCGGGGTGAACGCCTCGGTGCTGTCGCTCTTCGCGGTGGTCCAGCTGCTCACGTACGCCGGCATGCAGATCCCGGTCGGGGTGCTGGTCGACCGCTTCGGACCGCGGCTGATGATCACCACCGGCGCTCTGGTGATGGCGTCCGGCCAGGTGGCTCTGGCTCTGGTCGACACCCCGCTCGGTGTGATCGGGGCCCGGATCCTGGTCGGCGGCGGCGACGCCATGACCTTCATCTCGGTCCTCCGACTGGTGCCCGCCTGGTTCCCGACCCGTCAGGTGCCGCTGGTCACGCAGCTGACCGGCCTCCTCGGTCAGGTGGGTCAGATCGGCAGCACGATCCCGCTGGTCGCCCTGCTCCATGGGGTCGGCTGGCGGTGGTCCTACCTGGGCGCCGGGGCGATGGGGGTGCTGGTGGCGATCCTGGTGCTGCTGGCGGTCCGCGACCGCCCGCCCGGAGCGCCCGACCGGCCGCCGCCGGCCAGCTGGCGGCAGGCCCTGCGCGACCTCGGGTCCTCGTTCCGCCATCCCGGCACCCGGCTGGGGATGTGGAGCCACTTCGCCACCCAGTTCTCCGGCATGGTCTTCGCGCTGCTCTGGGGCTACCCGTTCATGACCCTGGGGCTGGGCTACTCCGCCGGCACGGCGGGGTGGCTGATGACGCTGATGGTGCTGGCCGCGACCATCATCGGCCCGGTGCTGGGTGCGCTGACCGCGCGCTACCCGCTCCGGCGCTCGAACCTGATCTTCGGTGTGCTGGTTTTGACCATCGCGGTGTGGTCGCTCGTGCTGCTGTGGCCCGGTGCCGCTCCGCTGCCACTGGTGGTGGTCCTGGTGCTGACGCTCGCTGCGTACGGACCGGCGTCGGCGGTGGGCTTCGACTTCGCCCGCACGTTCAACCCCGCCACCCGGCTCGGGGCGGCCACCGGGATCGTGAACATGGGGGGCTTCACCGCGTCACTGGTCACGATCTTCGTGATCGGGGTCGTGCTGGACCTCCGGGCCCCGACCGGTGAGTACACGGTGACCGACTTCAAGGTCGCGTTCTGCTTCCAGTACGTGGTCTGGGCGTTCGGGCTGCTCAGCCTCCGCCGCACCCGGCGACTCGCCCGGGCCGAGCTGCGGGCCCAGGGAACCGTGATCGACCCGCTCTCCCGGGCGATCGCCCGTCACTGGCACGACCGGCACGACCAGTGACCGGGCCGGGCGGTGGCCTGTCCGGAATGGTTCGGCGACCCCTCGCCGGCTTGCTATAGTTCACGTCGCTGTCCAGCCGGGCAGCGGAGTCCGGGTGGCGGAATAGGTAGACGCGCTAGCTTGAGGTGCTAGTGCCCCTTACAGGGCATGGGGGTTCAAGTCCCCCCTCGGACACAGAGATCGACGGGCGGTCACCACCGTCGCCGCGGTGGCGGCCACCGGCTCAGGCCCGGTCGAACTGCGCTCCTCGGGGATCCGGTCCCAGGATGCTGAAGACGAGCAGCACGACACCGCCGATCGCGCCCACCAGGCTGAGCACGCCGCCACCGATCAGCGCACCGACGTTGATGCCGCTGGTGTCGCCCGCCGCGAGCCGCTCGGGGTCGAGGGAGAACAGGCCGATGAGCAGGGGAACCAGGGCGACGTACGAGGGCAGGGCGAGCAGCAGCCACCAGCCGGAACGGTTGGTGTCGTGCAGGTGGCGGACCAGCACCGCCAACGAGGGCACCAGGGTGGCCAGGTACCAGATCCCCACCGGCAGCAGCGGCAGCAGGAAGGTGCGCGGCTCCAGGCTCGACTCGGCGGTGTCCAGGGCGAACAGGCTCCCACCGAAGATGATGTTGCCGACCAGCTGCAGCACGAACGAGACCCCGAAGGCGATCAGCGCCCACCACCAGTACTCGCTACGGCTGGCCCGCCCGGGGAACACCGCGTACTTGCGCCAGAACCGCGACGCCGCCTGCTGGATGGTCGCGTCGTACTGGGGCAGGTGCAGCGGAGCCGGGCCGGTCGGGCCGGGAGGCCAGCCGCCGTACGGCTGCTGGCCGTAGGGCTGCTGGCCATAGGGAGGCTGCTGGCCGTAGGGCTGCTGCCCGTACGGGGGCTGGTTGCTCGGGGGCTGGTGGGGCGGGGGCTGCTGCGGATCAGGCGTCCAGCCGCCGGGGCCGGGATCGGACACGTGCATCTCCTCCAGAGACGGGAACACCGAGACCCCATCGTCTCCCACCACCGGCTCCCCGGGGTCGAGACCCGCCAGCGCCGGGAAGGTCGCGTCACAGCGGGTCAGCATCGTCGCTCGCGCGCGTCGATGCACGATCGTCCAGCTACATCTTGTCAATGGCAACTTGTCAATGGCAAGATCGTGCCGGTGACCCCGACGTACCATCACGGAGACCTCCGCCGCGCCGTGCTCGAGCGGGCCATCGAGGTGATCGCAACCGATGGCCCGGGTCGGTTCAGTCTCCGCTCGCTGGCCGCCGACCTCGGCGTCAGCCACGCTGCTCCTCGACACCACTTCGGCAGTCGCCAGGGGGTGCTCACCGCCCTCGCCGTCGAGGGCTTCTCCCTGCTCGCCGACGCGCTCCGGTCGGCGCGCGAGAGCGGTGGCGACTTCGCCGACGTCGGTGTGGCCTATGTGGACTTCGCGACGACGCACCCGTCGCACTTCGTGGTGATGTTCGCTCCCACGATGCTCGACTCCGGTGACCCCACCCTGGCGGCCGCCCAGGAACTCACCTTCGGCGAGCTGCGCGGTGGCGTGAGGGCGCTGGAAGCGGAGGGCCGAGCGGCCGACCCGGCCGCCGCGGTGCTGGCGGCCTGGTCGATCGTGCACGGCATCGCCACCCTGGCCCTGTCGGGGAGCCTCGACGCGTCAGCACTCCGCGCCGAGGCCCAGGGAGAGGATCTGCTGGAACTCACCCGGCGCAGTGCCACTCTCTTGTTCCGGCCCGCCGCCGAGGGACCGGGCAGCCCTTCCCCCCACCACCGATCAGCCACACCCCGACCGCACGCCCCAGATGCCCGGGAGACCGCCGATGGACACCGCTGACCTCACTTCGACCGGGATCGTCCTGCTGGTCATCGTGACCATCGCGTACGGAGGCACCTTCCTGCTGAAGGTCTCCAGCGGTGACGTCCCGGTGAACGACTTCCAGCGTCGGATGTTCCGGGCCGGGCACGCCCATGCCGGGGTCCTGGTCATCCTCGGTCTGGTGGTGCGACTGTGCCTCCAGCACCCGGCCGTTCCGGCCTGGAGCTCGACGCTCGCCTCCTTCGTGCTGTACGCCGCCATCCTCATGTCGGCCGGGTTCTTCCTGTCCGCGATCGGTCGCGACCCGCAGAGCCCGAACCGGTGGATCATCCTGCTCTGGGTGGGCGCGGCGAGCCTGACCGTCGGTCTGGTCGGGGCCGGGGTGGGCCTGATCGTCGCCGGCGCGTCCGCGTGACCGCAGAACCCGACCCCGAGTCACGCGTCAGGGCACGCCCAGCCCGAGGAACGCGCGCAGGTCCCCGGCCCCCTCGACCTCCAGCGGCTCGCCCCGGACCAGGTCGGCCGGAGTCAGCACCAGCTTCTGGTTCAGAGCCATCTCGCCGTCGCGGCGCTTCAGCCGGACCACACCGTTCGGCCGGTAGCCGACCTTGCGGCTGACCGCCAGCGACGCGGGGTTGTCCAGGAAGGCGGCCGAGGTGACCTCCTCGGCCCCGAGGTGGTCGAACGCGTACGCGCAGACGGCCTGACGCATCCGGGTGCCGATCCCCCGTCCCTGGTGGGCCCGACCCAGCCAGGAGCCGGTCTCCACCGTCCGGGTGACGGCGAAGTCGCGTCCGTGCAATCCCTGGGTGCCCACCAACGCACCGCCCACGCGGACCGCGAACAACAGGTCGAAGGCCTCCGGGCCGAAGCCGGCCCGGACCGAGGAGAAGTAGCGGATCATCTCGACCGGCAGCTTCTCCGCCGGGGCCAGGGTCCAGGGCGAGGAGAACGGCATGGCGTCCGGGGCATGGATCCCCGCCAGCGCCAGGTCGACCAGACCGGGCACGTCCTCGTCGCTGATCACGGTCAGCGTCAGGTCGCCGGCTCGGAGGTGCAGCCGGTACGGGGGCCAGAGGTCCGCGAGCGTGGTCATGTCCATGATCATCGACGCCGGGACCGTCGGCCCGCCAGCGATTTGCCCGCCGGTTTCGAGAGGCCCGGGCCGGCCGGGGGTATCGTCACCCCCCGGGCAGGGGCGAACCCCCCGCGGCAGACCGATAGTTATCGCCCC
>JBMDXL010000045.1:0-5624 GCA_048594465.1 Microlunatus sp.
GTCGAGCTCGTCGATGATCATGGTCCGGAGGTGTTCGAGCGGGTGCTGCCGGAGGCATTCGCGATCATCGGGCAGCCGGACCTGCCGGCCGGGCGGCTGGCTCGGGCGACCGCGCTGCGGGCGATCTGCAACGTGGAGGGCAACTTCTTCCCTAACGTCGACTACGACGCCGCCTTCGCGCGCGGCGTGCACGTGCTGGGATGCGGACCCGCGTACGCCCAGGCCGTCGCCGAGCTCGCCCTCGGTCTCGCGCTGGATCTCGCCCGCGGGATCAGCCGCGAGGACCGCGCGTTCCGGTCCGGCACCGAGCGGTACGTGGCGGACGGGAACACCGACGCGGTCCTGCTCCGCGGCGCCCGGGTCGGGCTGATCGGCTACGGCAACCTCGGGCGCGCCCTGCGGCCGCTGCTGGACGCGTTCGCGGTCGACCTGCTGGTCCACGACCCGTGGCTCCCCGACCGCGCGCTGCGCGCGTGGGGTCTGGTGCCGGCGACCCTGCCGGAGGTGCTCCGGCACAGCCAGGTCGCCTTCGTGCTGGCCACCGTGACCGCCGAGAGCGAGCACCTGCTGGGGGCCGCGGAGCTGGCCACCCTCCCGGACGGCGCCCGGCTGGTGCTGGTCAGCCGGGCGGCGGTGGTCGACTACGACGCCTTGTACGCCGAGGTGGCCGCCGGCCGGATCCTGGCGGCGGTGGACGTCTGGCCGGTCGAGCCGGTGCCGTCCGACGACCCGTTCCGCCGGCTCGACGGTCTGGTCTTCTCCGGGCACCGGGCGGGCGGCATCCCGCAGGCCTTCACCCAGATCGGGGAGATGGTGGTGGACGACCTGCGCCAGATCGCGGCCGGGCTGCCCCCGGTGCGGATGCAGGTCGCCGCCCGCGAGCTGGTCGGCCGCTACCGCAACCGTCCGGTCACCTGATCGTCCGGGCGAACTAGCATCGCCGCGCATGGACATCGTGCGCTCGATCGGCCTGTTCGTCCTCGCCGCCCTCGCCGAGATCGGCGGCGCCTGGCTGGTCTGGCAGGGCGTCCGGGAGCACCGCGGGTGGATCTGGATCGGCGGCGGGGTGATCGCCCTCGGGCTGTACGGCTTCATGGCCACCCTGCAGCCCGACGCGAGCTTCGGCCGCATCCTGGCCGCGTACGGCGGTGTGTTCGTGGCCGGCTCGCTGCTCTGGGGGATGGCGGTGGACGGCTTCCGGCCGGACCGCTACGACGTGGCCGGCGCCCTGGTCTGCCTGGTGGGAGTGGCTCTGATCATGTACGCACCGCGCACCGCCTGAGCCACTCCCGACCTGTCAGCGGGTCACGGCACCCGGTGACCGGCGGCGCGGAACAGCTCGTACCTCTCCGGCCGGGTCAGCGCGATGTCCGACCCCTGGGCGGCGCCGGCGACCCGCTCGGGGGTCGTCGTGCCCAGCACCACCTGCATCTGCGCCGGGTGGCGGGTGATCCAGGCGGTGGCGATGGCGATCGGCGGGACGTCGTACTGCGCCGCGAGCCGGTCGATCACCGCGTTGAGCTCGGGGTAGTCCGCGGAGCCCAGGAAGACCCCGTTGAAGAACCCCGCCTGGAACGGCGACCACGCCTGGATGGTGATGTCGTGCAGACGGCAGTAGTCGACGATGCCGCCGCCGTCCAGGGTCACCGACTGGTCCTCGCCCAGCATGTTGGCCGCCACGCCCTGGGCCACGATCGGTGCGTGGGTGATCGAGAGCTGGAGCTGGTTGGCCACCAGCGGCTGGGTGACCGACTTCTTCAGCAGGTCGACCTGGCGCGGCGTCTGGTTCGAGACGCCGAAGGCGCGGACCTTGCCGGCCGCCTCCAGCTCGTCGAAGGCCCGGGCGACCTCGTCGGGCTCGACCAGCGCATCGGGGCGGTGCAGCAGCAGGATGTCGATGTAGTCGGTCTGCAACGCCCGCAGCGAGCCCTCGACCGCGCTGATCAGGTGCGCGTAGGAGAAGTCGAAGTACGGACCGTCGCCCACGATGCCGGCCTTGGTCTGCAGCGTGATCTGCTCGCGCTCCGATGACGACAGCTGCATGGCCTCGGCGAAGCGACGCTCGCAGCCGTGGTCACCGCCGTACACGTCGGCGTGGTCGAAGAAGTCGATCCCGGCGTCCCGGGCGGTGCCCACCAGGGTCTTGACGGCGTCGTCGTCCATCTCGGCGATCCGCATCAGACCGAGGACGACGTTGGGCACCTGGGTGCCGGTGGAGCCGAGGGGGACGGTTCTCATGCCTGCTCCCCCTGCGCTCCGGCCGCGACGGCGTCGTTCAGGGCGGTCACGTCGGCGGCGGTCAGCTCGAAGTCGGCCGCGCGGGCCGAGTCGGTGATGCTGGCCGGCCGCGACGACCCGGGGATCGGGACGACGACCGGCGCGAGCGCGAGCTCCCAGGCCAGGATGAGCTGCTGCAGGCTGACGCCGCGCTCGTCGGCGAGCCGCTGGAACGCCGGGTGGCTCTCACCCACCGACGCGGTCCGCCCGATGCCGCCCAGCGGCGACCAGGGCAGGAAGGCGATCCCCAGCTCGGCGCAGTGGTCGAGCTCACCGCGGCTGGAGGGGAAGGTCGGGGAGAACTGGTTCTGCACCGAGACGAGCCGACCACCCAGCACCTCGTTGGCCTCGTCGATCTGGGCGACCGAGGCGTTGGAGATGCCGGCCAGCTGGATGACGCCCTCGTCGAGCAGGTCGGCCAGCGCACCCACCGAGTCGGCGTAGGCGACCTCGGGGTCCGGCCGGTGGAACTGGTAGAGACCGATGGCCTCGACCCCCAGCCGCCGAGCGGAGGCCTTGGCGGCCTCCTTCAGGTACTCCGGTCGACCGTTCTTGGTCCAGGAACCGTCACCGGGACGGAGGTGGCCGCCCTTGGTGGCGACGAGCACGTCGGAGGTGTCGCCACCGTACGAACGGAGCGCGGCCGCGATCAGCTCCTCGTTGTGCCCCACCTCGGCGGCATCACGGTGGTAGGCGTCAGCGGTGTCGATCAGGGTCACGCCCGTGTCCAGGGCGGCGTGGATGGTGGCGTGCGAGCGCTCGGTGTCGGGGCGACCCTCGATCGACATGGGCATGCCGCCGAGGCCGATCGCCGAGACGGAACGGGGGCCGATCTTGCGTTGCTGCACAGGGTTTCCTCTCGTGGACTGACTGCTTGCACTTCACCGTAGGGCGAGCCACACTAGAAATCCAACAACTGAGTTTGATGACTTTCACAAGGAAATCTGGTCAATGGACTTTCGGCAGATGCAGTACCTGGTGACCCTGGCCGAGGAGGAGCAGTTCACCCGGGCCGCGGCGGTCTGCGGCGTCTCGCAGTCCGGGCTGTCAGCGGCCATCCGTGCGTTGGAGGACGAGCTGGGCACGTCGCTGTTCGACCGGACCACCCGGCGGGTGGAGCCGACGCCAGCTGGTCTGGCCCTGCTGCCGCACGCTCGTACGCTGCTGGCCCAGGCGTCGGCCGCGCGCGACGCCGTGGTGCGAGCCACCCGGGAGCTCTCCGGCAGCCTGCGGATCGGGGCGGAGCAGTGCCTGGGCATCGTCGACGTCAACGCCCTGCTCGACCGGGTGCACCGCCGCTATCCCCTGCTCGACCTGGACTTCACCCAGGCCGGGTCGCACGAGCTGGTCCGCCTGGTCCGCGACGCCCGCCTCGACCTGGCCTTCGTGGCCACCGAGGACCACCTGGGCGCGGTCACCCGGGCCGAGCTCGGTCGGCGGCCGATGGTGCTGCTGGCGGCCCCCGACCACCGACTCGCCCGGGTCGGCTCGCCCACCTGGTCCGACCTCACCGACCTCGACTTCGTGGACTTCCAGGAGTCGTGGGCCATCCGGTCGCTGAACGACAGCACGTGCCTGGCCAACGGCGTCACCCGGCACGTGCGCTGCACGGTGAACGACGTGCACACCCTGCTCGATCTGGTGCACCGCGGTCTCGGCGCGGCCATCGTCCCCCAGCACGTCGCAGCCAAGCCGCAGGCCGCCGGTCTGGTCACCCTCTCCATGCCCGGCGACACCCCGGACTGGGTCGTCTCCACCATCACCGGCGAGCCGTCGACCACCACGGCCCTGGTGCTCGACCTACTCGACGTCGATCTGGCCCTGACCGCCTGAGCACCCCGCTGAGCGCCTGAGAAGGAGCAGACACACCTCACGAGGAGCGCTGAGGGTGTGTCTGCGCCTTCTCGATGACGCTGTGGATGGCGCTCCGCGGGTGAGCCCGGGGTGCCAGGATCCGGCATGACGCGTTTCGACCACGAGCTCGGCACCTGCCGGGTCCCGGTCACCGTGACGGACTGGGCTCGTCGGGGCATCCCGCGCTCCACGCTGGTCGGACCGCGCTTCACCCGCACGGCGTACGGCTGGTATAGGCGTGCGGGATCGGCCCCGTCGACGACGCAACGCATCCTGGACGCTGCCGCCGGTCTGCCGGACGGGGCGCTGATCGCCGGCTGGGCTGCCGCGTACGTCCACGGCGTCGACCAGCTGGACGGCTTCGACGACCACACCCTCGCTCCCCTGCCGGTGCCGGTCCTGCTGCCACCGGGTCAGCGGCGTCGACCGACCGACGGGGTCTGCTATCGCCAGAGCCGACGGACGGCGCAGCGCGAGGAGGTCGAGGGGGTCGCTGTCACCACCCTCGTCCGGGCCACGCCCGACCTGGCCCTGCAGAGTCCTTCGCTGACCGAGGCCGTGGTCGCCGTCGACGCGGTGCTGGGTTCGCGACTCCTCGGCCACCGGCGGCTGCAGCGCATCGGGGACGGTCTGCTGCCGCGGCGGGGCGTGCGGCAGGCGCGCCGGGCCATCGAGCTGAGCAGGGTGGGCGTACGGAGTCCGTGGGAGTCGCGGCTGCGGATGTTCGCCGTGACCGAGCTGGGGTGGGCGGATCTGCAGGTGAACCGGGCGGTCTTCGACGGCCGGGGCCAGCTGCTCGGCATCCCGGATCTGCTCGACGTCGACGCCGGCCTGGCGTTGGAGTACGACGGCGCCACCTGGCGGGCGGACCGGAGCGCCGGCCACCGGGACCGGCGCCAGCACCGCGAGGACAACGAGCGGGAGGAGCGCCTGGAGCGCGCCGGTCTCGTCGTGGTCCGGGTCGAGAAGGCGGATCTGACCACGTACCGCGCCCGGCTGGCCAGGCGTCTCACCGCGGCGCGCGCGGACGGTCTGCTGCGCGAGCGGTCACGGGACCGCTGGACGCTCGAGGAACCCGAGGGCTGGTTCGGGCAACCGGCCTGAGCGCCGAGAAGGAGCGGACACACCTCGCAACGGGCGATCGAGGTGGGTCTGCGCCTTCTCGGGGCGGGGACTCAGAACAGGGCGGTCATCAGGGCGCGACGGGCCTTGAGCACGCGCGCGTCGGCGTTGCCGACGGTGTCGAACAGCGCCAGCAGGCGGACGCGGACCTCGTCCCGCTCGGACCCGGCCCGGACCTTGATCTGGCCGATCAGGCGGTCGAAGGCCTCGTCGACCCGGCCGGTGGCCAGCTCGAGGTCGGCCGCGGCCAGGTGGTCGGCCACGGTCGCGTCGGGAGCGGACGCGGCGGCCAGCACGGCCTGCGGGTCCAGAGCCGACGCCCGGGCCAGCAGACCCGCCTGGGCCTTGCCGGCCTTGGCCTCCGCGTCCCC
>JBMDXL010000450.1:0-3303 GCA_048594465.1 Microlunatus sp.
TTGCTGCCGGGGTTTCTCGGGTGGTGGTGGGGTCGGGGGGTGGGTCGGCCGTTTGCTGCCGGGGTGTCGCGTGCGGTGGTGCCGTCGGCGGGTGGGTCGGGCCGTCTGCCGCCGGGACGTCACGTGCGGTCGTCCGGGGTCCCGAGGGTTGCGGGCGCCGTCGGTGGTGGTGGCTAGGTTGGCGGCATGGTGGCGAGGCGGTGAGCGAGCCGAGCAGGCTGGTGCGCGGGCTGCGTTGGCTGGATCTCGGGCGGTCCGGGCGGGCGGCGTGGGGGCGCTGCCAGGGGAGCGCTGCGACACCGTACGAGACCGTGGTGGCCGCGGACCGGACGACCGTGACGGCCTGCAGCTGCCCGAGTCGGAACCGGCCCTGCAAGCACGCGCTCGGCCTGGCCGAGCTGGCCGCCGACGGCCAGATCGTGACGGTCGACGAGCCCGACTGGGTGGCCCGGGTCGTCGGTCGCCGGCCCTTCACCGCCACCGAAGCGGAGCCGGGCAGCGCGCGGGAGCAGAGCGCCGGACCGGTGGACCCGGAGGCCGCGGTCCGGCGGGCCGAGGCGCGACGCGAGAAGGTGGCCGGCGGGCTGGCCGAGCTCCAGCTGTGGCTGGGCGACCAGGTGCGGACCGGGCTGGCCGGGCTGCCCCGGGCCGGCTACGCACACTTCGACGCCATTGCCGCCCGGATGGTCGACGCCCAGGCTCCGGCGGTGGCAGCCGGGTTGCGGGCGCTGCCGGCCGAGCTGGTCACGGCCGACTGGCCGGCGCGGGCCCTGCACGCCCTCGGCGGACTGCATCTGCTGGCCCGGGCCCACGAGCAGCTGGACGACCTCCCCGACGAGCTGGCCGCCACCGTCCGCAGCCGGGTCGGCTACCCGGTGAGCAAGGAAGCGGTGCGCAGCCGACCGGCGGTGGTCGACCGGTGGTGGGCGCTGGCCGCCGTGGACACCGTGGAGTACCAGCTGACCACCCGCCGGGTCTGGCTGCGGGGCCTCGACACCGGTCGGTGGGCGCTGTGGCTGACCGTGGCGCCCCCTGGTCGGGATCTCGATCTGGCTGTCCGGCCCGGGCGCACGTACGCGTGCCCGGCGCACTTCTATCCCGGCTCGGGGCAGCACCGCGCGCTGATCGAGCCGCCGCTGCCGGACCCCCACGATCCGCCGGTCTCGGACCGGACCACCGCGGAGGTGGTCGCCGGCCGCTCGTGGGGTGGGGACGACCTGGCCGCGGTCGGTGCCCAGCTGGCCGACCTGCTGGCCGGCGACCCCTGGGCGACCCGGCTGCCCGTGGTGGTCGCGGGTGTCCCGGTGCCACCGACCGACGGCGGGTCCTGGCGGCTGCGGGACGCGGCGGGACGCACCGTCGCGTTGGTCGACACCGACGGCGATCTGTGGCCCCTGGTGGCCCAGGCCGGCGGGGAGACGCTGCAGCTGATGGGGGAGTACGACGGCCGACGGCTGCTGCCGCTGGCCGTGCTGCCCGACGACCGCGGTCGGCGCTACAGCACGGAGCTCTACGGGTGACGCGCCGGGGAGACGACAGATGACCACCCCCGCCCAGTGGGCCGAGCTGGTCACCACCGCCCTGCTCGGCACCGACCGCCGGCCGCTCGACGTCGTCGACCCGCCGGCCGAGGTGCTGCACCTGGCCGCCCGCCACCGCGTGCTGGACCGCCTGGCCGCGAGCGCGGTCAGCCCGGCCACCGTCGGCCACGAGCCAGTGCCGACGACGCCGGCCGCGCCGGCCCAAGACCGGCCGGCGGCGCCCGAGGTCGCCGACCAGCTGCTGGAGCAGCTGCTCCGCACCCCGGATCCCGCGCTGGTGTCGTGCTGGCTGCAGATCTGCGCCGCGCACGGGTCCGTGGTCGACGCCGTGCACTGGACGGTGCTGGCCCGTTCCGCGGCGCGCTCGACGGCGTACGACCGGACAGCGCTGGCGGTGGCCCTCGGCCCGCGCGGCCGCTGGTTCCTGCGGCAGAACCCCGAGTGGCGCAAGCTCGCCGCCGACGCGGACGCGGCGGTCGCACCGGCTCCCGCCCCAGGGGCCGCGACCCCGGCCTCGGCCCGGCCCGCGGGAGGCACCACCTCGAGCGGGTCGGCGACGGCGGTGCTGCGGGCCGAGGACGTGCTGGCCGATCCCGAGCGGCTGCTGGCGCACCCCCAGCCGTGGACCGCCGAGGTGGTCTCGGCGGCGTACGCGGTGCTCGGCGGAGAGGGCCAGGTTCCCCCGACCCGCACCTTCGCCACCCGGCTCGGCGTCGCGCTGCCCACGGAGCTCTACCCGAGCATCGCCCGGGCGGGGGAGTACTACGTCCTGGCGCCCGACGCCTCCCCGGCCCGCCGCCGCACCGTCCGGGACCGGTTCGTGGCCCTGGAGCTGGCGGCGTACGCTCGCGCCGCCATCCAGCACGCGTTCACCGACGGCAGCACCGGCTTCACCAGGGCGGAGATCCCCCATGTCTGACGACACCCTCACCCCCGAGGCGCTGGTCGCGCCCGAGCGGCTCCGCCCGCACGCCGAGGAGGCGTACGCCGACGAGCTCGCCGCCCTGGCCGCGGTCGACGACCGTCCGCGGCCGCCGCGCTGGCGGCTGTCCCCGTGGGCGGTGGTGACCTACCTGTTGGGCGGCACCCTGGACGACGGCACGGTGATCTCGGCGAAGTACATCGGCTCCCGCCGGCTGATGGAGGTGGCGGTGGCGACCCTGGCCACCGACCGGGCCCTGCTGCTGCTCGGTGTCCCGGGCACGGCCAAGTCCTGGGTGTCGGAGCACCTGGCGGCCGCCGTGTCCGGACGTTCGACGCTGCTGATCCAGGGCACGTCGGGCACCCCGGAGGAGGCGATCCGCTACGGCTGGAACTACGCCCGGCTGCTGGCCGAGGGTCCGACGCCGGCCGCGTTGGTGCCGTCGCCGGTGATGACGGCCATGGAGACCGGTGGGCTGGCCCGGATCGAGGAGCTGACCCGGATCCCCAGCGACGTCCAGGACGCCTTGATCACGGTGCTGTCGGAGAAGACGCTGCCGGTCCCCGAGCTCGGGCAGGAGGTGCAGGCGGTCAAGGGCTTCAACGTGATCGCCACCGCCAACGACCGCGACCGGGGCGTGAACGACCTGTCGTCGGCCCTCCGCCGCCGGTTCAACACCGTCGTGCTGCCGCTGCCCGCCGACATCGAGGACGAGGTCCGGATCGTCACCACCCGGGTCGCGGAGCTGGCCGGGTCGCTGGAGCTGCCCCAGGCCCCCAGTGCCGAGCAGGAGATCCGCCGGGTGGTGACCGTCTTCCGCGAGCTCCGCGCCGGGGTGAC
>JBMDXL010000451.1:0-6130 GCA_048594465.1 Microlunatus sp.
CTGGGCCCGCAGGGCACCGGCGAAGTAGCGGAAGTGGTCCACCGCCAGCGGCATGTCCGCCGCCAGGGTCTCGCGGACGGCCTTGCCGTTGTCCCAGGTCTCGCCGACGGCGAGCATCTCCAGGTTCGCCTCGATCCGGTCGGCGATCTTGTTCAGGATCCCTGCGCGCTCGGCCACGCTCGTCTTGCCCCAGGCCGGCGCGGCGGCGTGCGCGGCGTCGAGGGCGGCCTCGATGTCCTCGGCCGTGCCGCGGGCGATCTCGCAGAACGTCTGGCCGGTCACCGGCGACGGGTTCTCGAAGTACTGGCCCCTGACCGGGGGCACCCACGCCCCGCCGATCCAGTGGTCGTAGCGCGACCGGTAGGTGACGACGGAGCCCTCGGTGCCCGGTGCTGCGTACACAGTCATGTGGTGACGTCCTTGTCCGACCGGCGAACCGGCCCTCTCCCCGCGCGGTCGCCCGTCGACCGCGTCTACCGGCACGGTAGGTCGGGACAGGTTGCACGCCCGTTGCAGAGAAAGTGACGCAGACCACAAAATCGGCTGAGGATCCGCCAGGTTCGTCGGGAGCGACAGTCCGTCGGTCGGGTCCCGGGTCAGCGCAGGTCGAGCTCGAGCTCGACCAGGTGCTCGGTGACCTCGGGCAGCCGGGACGACGACGGGGGCAGCACAGCCAGCACCCGTGACCAGACGTCCAGGTCGTCCCGCCCGTACGGCGTGTCGGCGAACGCCAGCAGCGCGTCCGGGTCGCTGCCGGCCAGCAGCCGGCCGCGGACCTGACGGTGCAGGTCGTCGCGGATCCGCTCCACCCCGGGGGCGACCGACGCCGGCAGCACCGGGCCCCGGTAGCGGGCCACCGCCGCGCGCAACCGTCCGTGCCGCAGGTCGTCCCGGAGGTCGTCGACGTCGGAGGTCAGTCGCGGGAGCCGGTACGGCCGGGACTGCAGCGGGACCGGACCCAGCTGGGTCCGCAACCGGGACAGCTCGGCCCGGATCGTCACCTGAGCCTGGTCGTCGTCGCTCAGCGCGACGCCGAGCTCGGCGCTGGTCAGCCCGTCGGGGGAGTCGGCGAGCAGCAGCACGATCTCGCTGTGCCGCAGACTCAGCTCGGTCGTGGTGCCCGGGTGGCTGAACCGGGCCGACCGGCGGCCGAGGACCTCGAGCCGGGGGGCGGCGGAGGCCGACTCCTGCGGCTGGTCGCCCAGCCCGTACGGGGTGATCAACCGGCTCAGTCGCAGCTCGGCCTCGACGGCGGCGACCGTGGCCCGGACCAGGGCGAGGGTCTGCGGTCCGGCCACCTCGGGTCCGCCGGTGAGATCGAGCACCCCGAGGATGGCGCCGGTGTCGGGTTCCCGGATCGGGGCGGCCGAGCAGCTCCAGGGCGTCACCGAGCGCAGCAGGTGCTCGGGTCCGAAGATCTGCACCGGGCGACCCAGGGCCAGGGCGGTGCCCGGTGCGTTGGTGCCGGCCGACTGCTCGCTCCAGTCCGCGCCCGGCAGGAAGTGGATGCTCTCGGCGCGGGCCCGCAGCACCGGATCGCCCTCGACCCAGAGGAGCTGGCCGGCGGCGTCGGTGACCGCGACCAGCAGGCCGGCCTCAGCAGCCTCGTCCACCAGCAACCGCCGGATGACCGGCATCCCGACCGCCAGCGGGTGGGTGGTGCGCGCGTCCGCCAGCCGGGCGTCGTCCAGCGGCAGCCGGGCCAGGGAACGCTCCGGGTCCACGCCGCTGCGGACGCTGCGGCGCCACGACTCCGACACGACCGGGCGCAGGGCGGGGTCGACGGCCCCGGAGGACACGAACGAGTCGTGCAGCCGGCCGAGATGATGACTCAGCTGCCGCGGATCGGCCCCCGGCGGCACCGCCAGGGAGTCGGGCGCACCCATGAGCCCCACCTTAGTCGCGACGTTCAGACCCGGACGGCGTTCAGCCGGTAGCCGCGCTTGACCACGGTGGTGATCAGCCCGGGCACGCCGAGGGCCTGCCGCAGCCGGCTCATGGCCACCTCCAGCGCGTGGTCGTCCGCCCCGTCGGGCAGGCAGCGTTGCAGGTCCTGGCGACGGACCACGGCGTCGGTGCCGGCCAGGGCCTTGAACAGGGCCAGCGAGTTGGGACCGAGCCTCACCGGTCGACCGTCCACGGCCACCGCCCGACCACGCAGCTCCAGCTCGGTCTCGCCGCTGCGCAGCCGCAGGACCCGGTGCTGCACCAGCTCCTCGGTGACCAACCGGATCAGCGCCCCCAACCGGTAACGGTCGGGCATCGCCACCACGGCACCCGCGTCCCGGAGCGGACCCGCGGTCACCGGCCCGACGGCTGCGGCCAGCACGTCGTCGGTCAGGGCGTCGACGAACTCGCCGAGTCGCCCGAGCTCCCGGGCCACAGCCAGGGTCGCCTCGGCCCCCGGTGCGCTGGTGAAGGTCAACGCGTCCAGCTGGCGCGCGCAGGTGGCCTCGATCAGCTTCGGCAGGCGGTCGTGGGCGGTGGGCTGGACCCACCGGTACGGGGTGACGGTCCAGACCGCCGCGCTGAGGTCGCGCAACCGGGCGAGCTGGACCTCGTCGGTGTAGCCGTGCAGCTGGATCGCGACCCGCCGCCCGGTCAGTCCGGCGGAGACCACGGCGTCGACCAGCGAGGCGGTGGTCTCGCTGGCGCTGACCTGCACCTCCTCCAGCCCGGCGGCGCGCACGGCCCCCACGGCCTTGGGGCCGCGGGCCAGGATCCGCGCCGACTCGAGCACCTCCGACAGCCGGGCCCCGAGCCCGGTCGCGTCCGCCACCTCGAACCAGCGCCGCATCCCGTAGCCGGTGGTCACCAGCACGACCTCGGGCCGGGCCTCGATCAGAGCCCGCGTCTCGTCGACCAGGGCGGTGTCCTGGTCGTTCGGGGCGATCTTGAGCGCGGGGGCGTGCAGCACGTCGGCCCCACGTCGTTCCAGGGCCGAGATGAGATCCTCCGACCGGCGGTCCGAGGTGACCCCGACCCGGAACCCGGCGAGCTGCTCGACGGGTCGGCCGTGCCGGTCCGGCGGGGTCGGCGGTCGGCTCACCGGCCCGGATCGGGCAGCAGGGAGAAGCGGGCGGTGAGGGGGTCGGCGCCGACCTGGTCGGCGGCGAAGGCCGCCACGTCTCCGATCACCACCACGGCAGGCGACGTCACCCCAACCCGCCCGACCAGTCCGGGAAGGTCGGCCAACCGCCCGGGGGTGGTGCGCTGGGAGTCGGAGAACCCCCGCTCGACCACCGCGGCCGGGGTGTCGGGGGACAGACCGGCGGCCACCAGACCCGTCACGGTCTGGGTCAGGCTGGCCATCCCCATCAAGATCACCAACGTGCCGCCGAGACCGGCCAAGGCCGTCAGCTCCTCGGTCGAGGGCGGCAGATGGCCCGACAGCACGGTGAACGCCCGGCTGGCGCCGCGGTGGGTCACCGGGATGCCGGCCGCGGCGGGCACCGCCACGGCGCTGGTCACCCCCGGCACGACGCGGACATCGACCCCGGCCGCCCGGCAGGCCAGGATCTCCTCGCCCCCGCGGCCGAACACGAAGGGGTCCCCACCCTTCAGCCGCACCACCGTCTGACCGCGGCGGGCGCGCTCGATGATCAGCTCCTGGATCCGGTCCTGGCTGGTCGGGTGGTGGTAGGGGAGCTTGCCGACGTCGACGAGCTCGGCGCCGGGAGCCAGGGAGGCCAGATCGGCGGTCGGGGCCAGCCGGTCGTAGAAGACGACGTCGGCATCCAGCAGCGCCTCGCAGGCCTCCAGGGTCAGCAGGCGGGTGGTGCCCGGGCCACCGCCGACCAGGACGACGCGACCCCGGGGTTCGACCGGGCCGGGGGCGGCGTGGGTGGTGTGGACGATCTTGAGCTGCCCGCAGAGGGAACGGACCTGCTCGCCCAGCTCGCCCGCCGCTCCGGCGGTGACGACCAGCCACGCCGGCGCGAGCAGCTTCAGCAGGGCCGGGGTGTCCTCGGGCCCCGGCGGCGGCACGTGGGTGACCCCGACCGGCGCGTCGGCCACCGGGCCCGGCCCGGGTCCCACCAGCCGTACGCGGGCGCCGGCCCGGGCGAACCGGCGGGCGGACGCCGCGGCGGCGGCCGGTTCGCCGAAGATCACGACCCGGCGATCGCGGATGTCCAGATCGAGCAACATGGTGGTTCTCCGTGCGCCGGGGACTCGTCCTCGAAGCGTAGGACGAAGATCATTTCCGACGGGTCCCAGTCGTGTTACCGGATGTTTCAGCATCGGCTCAGCCGGACCCGCGGGTGTGTGAGGTCGGCGTAACGTCCACGAAACAACGACGAGCGGGCCGTCTCTCGCGGGCGACCGGGGGACTGAGAGGTAACGATAACCCGCCGTTACACGGGGCAGCCGGGGATGTAACACCGGTTCCCCACGATGGGCACATGCCCTCCGTCGACACCCGGACGCACTGTCCGTACTGCTCCTTGCAGTGCGGCATCGTGCTGACCGCGGGCGGCCGACCGGCGACCCTGCGGCCGCAGGAGGACTTCCCCACCAACCGTGGAGGTCTGTGCAGCAAGGGCTGGAACGCGGCCACCCTGCTCGACCACCCGCAGCGGCTGCTGCAGCCGCTGGTGCGCGAGGTCCCCGGTGATCGGCGCAGTCCCCTGCGACCGACGGACTGGGACACCGCCCTGGACCTGATCACGACCGGGATCGTCGCCACCCAGGAGACGTACGGTCCGGACGCGGTCGGCTGCTTCGGTGGTGGCGGTCTGACCAACGAGCAGGCGTACGCCTTCGGCAAGTTCGCCCGGGTCGCGCTGCGGACGGCCATGATCGACTACAACGGCCGGTTCTGCATGAGCTCGGCGGCCACGGCCGGCAACCGCGCGTTCGGCATCGACCGCGGGCTGCCGTTCCCGCTGGCCGACCTGGCCGAGACGCAGGCGATCCTGCTGGTCGGCTCCAATCCCGCCGCCACCATGCCGCCGGCCATGCAGTACTTCGACGCCGGCCGCGCCGCCGGGGCCACCCACATCGTTGTCGACCCGCGCCGCACGGCCACCGCCGCCGGATCGAGCCTGCACCTGCAGCCGGTCCCCGGCACGGATCTGGCGCTGGCCAACGGTCTGCTGCACCTGGTGATCAAGGAGGGCCTGGTCGACACCGCGTACGTGGCGTCGCGCACCCGCGGCTTCGCTGCCGTCAAGGCCGGTGTCGCGTCCTACTGGCCGGACCGGGTGGAGCGGATCACCGGCGTCGGGGTGGAGGCGATGCTGCAGACGGTGCACGCGCTGGCCGCCGCGGACTCGGCGATGATCTTGACCGCGCGCGGGGCGGAGCAGCACAGCGCGGGCACCGACACCGCCCAGGCCTTCATCAACCTGGCCCTGGCCCTCGGGCTGCCCGGCAAGGAGCTCTCCGGCTACGGCACGATCACCGGTCAGGGCAACGGCCAGGGCGGTCGCGAGCACGGGCAGAAGGCCGACCAGCTCCCCGGCTACCGCAAGCTGGCCGACCCGGCGCACCGGGCCCACGTCGCCGGGGTATGGGGGATCGACCCCGCTGAGCTGCCGAAGCCGGGGCTGTCGGCGTACGAGATGCTCGACCGGATGGGCACCGAGGGCGGGGTGCGCACCCTGCTGCTGATGGCGTCCAACATCGCCGTCTCCGCCCCCGACGTGAACCGGGTCCGGGACCGTCTGGCCGCGCTGGATCTGCTGGTCGTCTCCGACATCTTCGCCTCCGAGACCGCCGAGCTCGCCGACGTCGTCCTGCCGACCGCCCAGTGGGCTGAGGAGGACGGCACCAAGACGAACCAGGAGGGCCGTGTCCTCCGGCGCCGCCGGGCCCTGGCGCCACCGGACGGCGTCCTCGACGACCTGCAGCTGATCAAGGCGCTCGCCGACCGGCTGGGTCGAGGGTCGTTCTTCTCGGCCGACCCGCGCGAGGTGTTCGACGAGCTCCGCCGGGCCTCGGCCGGGGGACTGGCCGACTACGCCGGGATCAGCTACGACCGGATCGTCGCCGAGGACGGGGTGTTCTGGCCCTGCCCGACCGAGAACCACCCGGGCACCCCGCGGCTGTTCGCCGACGGTTTCCCGACCGCCGACGGACGTGCGTCCTTCCTCCGGGTCGACTACGCCGCCCCCGCCGAGACCCCCGA
>JBMDXL010000452.1:0-2949 GCA_048594465.1 Microlunatus sp.
CTCGAGCAGGTCGCGCTCCTCCTTCAGCTGGCCGTTGCCGGCCTCGGCCTCGATCAGCGCGCTGATCTGGGTGGAGAGATCGGTCAGCGCCCGGCCCTGGTCACGCACGATCTTGCGGAAGAACAGGTCCTGACCCTGGATCGCCGTGGTGCCCTCGTAGAGGGTGTCGATCTTGGCGTCGCGGACGTACTGCTCCAGCGGGTAGTCGGTGAGGAAGCCCGACCCGCCGAAGGTCTGCAGCGACTCGGTGCCCAGCAGCACCCAGGAGCGCTCCGAGCCGTAGCCCTTGACCACCGGCAGCAGCAGGTCGTTCAGCCGCTCGGCGTCGGCGTCGGTGCGTCCCTCGGCGGCGGCCATCGCGACCCGGTCCTGGACGCTGGCGGTGTAGAGGACGAGCGACCGGAGCCCCTCCGCGTACGCCTTCTGGGTCATCAGGGAGCGCCGCACGTCGGGGTGGTGGGTGATCGTCACCCGTGGCGCGGTCCGGTCGCCGGCAGCGGCCAGGTCGGCACCCTGCACCCGCGACCTCGCGTAGTCGAGCGCGTTGAGGTAGCCGGTGGACAGCATGGCGATGGCCTTGGTGCCGACCAGCATCCGCGCGTGCTCGATCACCTGGAACATCTGGGCGATGCCGTCGTGGACCTCGCCGAGCAGCCAGCCCTGAGCCGGCACCCCGTCACCGAAGGTCAGCTCGCAGGTGGTGGAGACCTTGATCCCCATCTTCTTCTCCACGTTGGTGGCGAAGACGCCGTTGCGCTCCCCGGTCAGCTCGCCGGTGGTGTGGTCGAAGTGGTGCTTGGGGACGATGAACAGCGACAGTCCCTTGGTGCCAGGGCCGCCGGCTCCCTCCACGCCGACCGGGCGGGCCAGCACCAGGTGCACGATGTTCTCCGTCATGTCCTGCTCGCCGGAGGTGATGAAGCGCTTGACCCCCTCCAGGTGCCAGGAGCCGTCGGGCTGGGGGAGAGCCCGGGTGCGCCCGGCGCCGACGTCGGAGCCGGCGTCGGGCTCGGTCAGCACCATGGTGGCGCCCCACTGGCGGTCGATCATGATCTGGGCGATCCGCCGGTCCCGCTCGGTGCCGTTGTGCCACAGCACGGTGGCGAACTTCGGTCCGGCGGAGTACATGAACAGCGCCGGGTTGGCCCCCAGGTGCAGCTCGTTGACCGCCCACTGCAGCGACGGCGGACTGGGCTGGCCACCCAGCTCCGCGGGCAGCTCGAGGTTGTAGAAGCCGGCATCCATCATGGTCGCGTACGACTTCTTGAACGACTCCGGCATCGCGACCGAGCGGCTGGCGGGGTCGTAGACGGGCGGGTGGCGGTCCCCGTCGGCGTAGGTGGTGGCCAGCTTGGTGGTGGCCAGGTGCTCGACCTCGGTCAGCACGGCCACGGCGGTGTCGTGGTCCATGTCCTCGTAGGGCCCGTGACCCAGCACCTCGTCGCGACCCAGGACCTCGAACAGGTTGAACACGATGTCCCGCAGATTCGACCTGTAGTGGCTCATGACTGGCTCCCTCGCTCACGTTACCGCCCAGTAACTTCTATGATGCTACTGGCCGGTAACTTAGACAAGCCCCGGATACTCCTGTGACTGGTGTGAAAGTCGTGACCCTGAAAGTCTTGTGGGCAATCTCTCAGGGGGTCCATAATCCGGCGTGGACGGCCGCTTCCCCGATCGCCGCCCGAGGAGGCTCCGATGACGCGTCTCGACGTCAACCTGTTCGACTACGGCTTGCTCTTCGTCTACTTCGGACTGGTGGTGGCGATCGGTGTCCTGGCCCGTCGGGCCATCGCGACGTCGGAGGACTTCCTGCTGTCGGGCCGGTCGCTGCCGGCCTGGGTGACGGGCATCGCCTTCATCTCGGCCAACCTGGGAGCCATCGAGATCCTCGGCATGGCGGCCAACGGCGCCCAGTACGGCACCTCGACGGTGCACTTCTACTGGATCGGCGCCGTGCCCGCGATGGTGTTCCTCGGCCTGGTGATGATGCCGTTCTACTACGGCTCCAAGGTCCGCAGCGTGCCCGAGTACCTGCGCCGACGGTTCAACCGCCCGACCCACCTGTGGAACGCCCTGAGCTTCGCCGCGGCCAGCGTGCTGACCGCCGGCGTCAACCTCTACGCGCTGTCGCTGGTCATCCAGGCCCTGCTCGGCTGGCCGCAGTGGCTGTCCATCCTGCTCTCCGCGGTCTTCGTGCTGGCCTACATCACCTTGGGCGGTCTGTCCGGAGCGATCTACAACGAGGTGCTGCAGTTCTTCGTGATCATCGCCGGCCTGGTGCCGCTGGTGATCATCGGACTCAAGGACGTCGGCGGCTGGTCCGGGCTGGAGGCCAAGGTCTCCGCCCAGGCCGGGACGGAGAACTTCTTCTCGCCTTGGGGCGGCACCGGGGTCGGCAGCTGGACCAACCCGCTGGGTGACTGGATCGGCATCGTGATGGGCCTCGGTTTCGTGCTGTCCTTCGGCTACTGGACGACGAACTTCACCGAGGTGCAGCGAGCGCTGTCGGCCAAGAACCTGTCGGCCGCCGAGCGGACCCCGCTGATCGGTGCCTTTCCCAAGATCTTCATCCCCGCCCTGACCATCATCCCCGGTCTGATCGTGATCGCGATCTTCCCCGGCTTCGGCAAGGAGGGCTCGGGCACCACCTACAACGACGCCATCCCGGCGCTGATGAACCACTACCTGCCGAACGGCACGCTGGGCATCGCGGTGGCCGGTCTGCTGGCCGCCTTCATGGCCGGCATGGCGGCCAACGTGAGCTCCTTCAACACGGTCTTCACCTACGACATCTGGCAGACCTACATCAAGAAGGACAAGCCGGACCGCTACTACCTCAACGTCGGCCGCGTCGTCACCATCGTCGGCATCATCGTGGGCATCGGCACCGCGTTCATCGCGTCGCAGTTCAGCAACATCATGAACTACATCCAGACGCTGTTCTCC
>JBMDXL010000453.1:0-2925 GCA_048594465.1 Microlunatus sp.
GGCCAGCAGCTTGGACTGCTCGTACGGCAGACCGGTGTCGTCGCCGATCACCACGGCGATGGCGTCGGCGATGTCGTTGTTCACCTTCCACAGCCGCTGCTGCACCTGGCCGTCGCCGGTGAGGTCGGACTCGAAGACGAAGCGGAACTGCCCGCTGGCCGAGGAGACGAACTCGTAGAAGGCGCCCATGGTGGCCACCACCCGGTCCGCGTTCTCCTCGGTCGAGTCCAGCGCCTCCTCGACCACCTCGACCAGCCGGTCGCAGCTGGCGTCCAGCAGGGCGAGGTAGAGGTCGAGCTTGGAGCCGAAGTGCTGGTAGAGCACGGGTTTGGAGACACCCGCCGCCTCGGCGATGTCGTCCATCGCCGCGGCGTGGTAGCCGTTGGTGGTGAACACGTCGTTGGCGGCGTCCAGCAGCTGGGCGCGGCGCTGGTCCCGCGGCATCCGGGTGGGGCTCTTCTTGGCGACGGCCTCGATGCTCACCTGCGCACTCTAACCGGCGAGTCGCTGGGTCCCGGTGAGCTCGGTGGCGTCGCCGCCGACGTCCTCGGACGCCTCCTCCGTCAGCCGGGAGTCGGTGAGCGACAGCGCTCCCGCGGCCGCGACCAGACCGGCGACGACGGCGAGGACGGCGTAGATGACCCGCTCGCCGTGGAAGAACGAGGCGACGAGCTCGCCGCTCCACACCCCGGCCGGCAGCTGGGTGGTGACCAGGACCGCGATCAGCGTGCCGACCACGGCGGTGCCGACGCTGGTGCCGATCTCCTGGGCGGTGTCGTTCAGTGCGGTCCCGATCGAGGTCCGGTTGGCCGGCATGGCCTCCACCAGGGCGACGGCGCAGATCGTCATCACCGTGCGCAGCCCGACGGTCATCACCACCATCGACACCGCGATGGCCGGGTAGCCGTGGTCGACACCCCAGGCGAGACCACCCAGGGCCCCGCCCAGCAGACCGGCTCCGATCAGGCAGGCGATCCGGTGGCCGAACCGGCGGGCCAGCCACTCCGACACCGGGGTGGCGGCGATCATCGTGATGATCAGCGGCAGGTTGGCCAGCCCGGCCCGCACCGGGCTCCAGCCGTACGCGTACTGGAAGTGCAGGATCAGCCCGAACATCACGCTGGCCATGGCGATCGAGGTCCCGATCTGGGCGATCACCGCACCGCGCACGGTGCCGTTGCGGAACAGATCGAGGTCCAGCATCGGCGCGGCGGTGCGGCGCTCGTGGCGGACGAAGGCGACGGCGGCCGCCACGGCACCGAGGGCGGTGGCGACGGTGATCACCGAGAGCCAGCCGTGCTCGACCCCGCTGGTCAGCGCGTAGCAGGCCAGGCCGATGGTGCTGACGCTGAGCGCGGCGCCGGGCAGGTCGAGCCGGCCGGGGCTGAGATCGGCCGGGCGGTCGGCGGGCACACCGAGCCGGACACCGATCCAGGCGATCAGGGCGACCGGGGCGTTGACCACCAGCAGCCACTCCCAGCGCACGTGGGCCAGCGCGGTGCCGCCGAGCACCGGACCGAGGACGAAACCGGACATGCCGACGATGATCATCACCGTCATCGCCCGCATCCGCAGGGTGGCGTCGTCGAAGAGACGGAAGACCAGCGAGTTGGTGATCGGGGCCATGGCGGCGGCGGCGATGCCCAGCCCGGCGCGCAGGGCGATCAGCTCACCGGAGGTGGAGACCGCGACAACGGTGAGGCTGAGCAGTCCGAAGACCGCCAGCCCGATCAGCAGCACCCGGCGGCGACCGAAGCGGTCGGCGATCGAGCCGGCGGTCAGCAGCAGCCCGCCGAAGGTCAGCGAGTACGCGCCGGTCACCCACTGCAGGGCCGTGGTGCTGCCGCCCAGGTCGCGACCGTTGGTCGGCAGCGCGCTAGACAGCAGGGTGTTGTCCACCATATCCACGAAGAAGGCCAGGGAGAGGGCGAACAGCGGGATCCACGCGGCGCGCAGGGACGGGTAGGTGTGCGACGCGGCGGAGGTGGTCGTGGTGGCGGTCATCCCGGTTCCTTTCTCGAACGCCGTTCGACTACCGAACGACGTTCGATACGATAGAACAGTGTTCGATGAGACGGCAAGATGTGATGGGATGTGAGGTATGGCACAGCTGCGGAACCCCACCTCCGAGCGGCGACGGGCGTCGCACTCGCTGGAGGCCGTCCTGTCCGAGGCGGTGGCGCTGCTCGACGAGGCGGGCGAGTCCGCGCTCACCTTCCGGGCCCTGGCCGGCCGGCTCGGCGGCGGGGTGGCCAGCATCTACTGGTACGTGGCCAGCAAGGACGAGCTCCTCGACCGGGCCACCGACCACGCGATCGGGGGTGTGCTGGCCGCCGTCGAGAGCCGTGGCCAGGACGGCGAACGGGACGGGAGCGACCCGATCGACGTGCTCCGGGCGATGGCGGTCACGCTGTTCGACGCGATCGTGACGCGACCCTGGCTGACCGCCTACTTCATGCGCAACACGATCCTGCAGACCAACTCGCTGCGGCTGTACGAGCAGTTCGGCCAGCAGACGCTGCGGCTGGACCTCACGGCGCGCCAGCGGTTCCACGCGGTCTCGGCGATCCTCGGGGTGGTCATCGGTACCGCCGCGGACCTGGGTCAGGAGCCGCCCAGCGAGGTCCTCGACGGGACCGTGGACCGCGGGCAGTACCTCGATCGGGTGGCCCAGAGCTGGCGGGACATCGATCCGGCCGCCTATCCGTTCCTGCACGAGATCGTGGAGGAGTTCGCCGTCCACGACGACCTGGACCAGTTCCGCGCCGCTCTCGATCTCACCCTGGCCGGGCTGCGGCTGCAGACACGGTCCTGACCGCTGACCGCTGACCGCTGACCGCTGACCGCGGCCGGGTGCCCCGCGCGCGCCTCGACGGGGCGTCGGGCTAGGCGTCGCTCTCGTCGGTCGGCAGCTCCGGCCGGTCG
>JBMDXL010000454.1:0-8277 GCA_048594465.1 Microlunatus sp.
CGGTCGCGGTCCGGACCCGGCGGCGGGGCGCCGTCGCCCGCCGGGCGTTCGAGATGGCCGAGTCCTGACCGCCACCGGGTCGGGCGCGAACTACCCTGACCCGGTGGAGTCGTCGGGGGTGGTGAGCTACGACGTGGACCGGGTCTGGACGATCCCGAACGCGTTGAGCTTCCTGCGTCTGCTGGGGGTCCCTCTCGTCGTCTGGCTGATCGTCGGACCGCAGGCGGACGGATGGGCCGTCGTCGTGCTGGTCGTCGCCGGGTTCACCGACTGGCTGGACGGCCACCTGGCCCGGGCCTGGAACCAGCGGTCCCGGATCGGGCAGCTGCTGGACCCGGTGGCAGACCGGCTCTACATCCTGGCCATCATCGTCAGCCTGGCGGTCCGCGGCATCATCCCCTGGTGGCTGGTCGTGGTGCTGGCCGCCCGTGACGTGATGATCACCCTGCTGGTGCCGCTGCTGCGCACCCGTGGGTACGCGGCCCTGCCCGTGCACTTCCTCGGCAAGGCCGCCACCTTCTGCCTGCTGTACGCCTTCCCGCTGGTCCTGCTCGGCGCCGCCGACGGCACCGCGCCCCTGATCGCCCGGGTGGTCGGCTGGGCCTTCGCGCTGTGGGGGACCGGTCTCTACTGGTGGGCCGGGATCCTGTACGTGCGGCAGACCGTCGACCTGCTCCGCACCGAACGGATCCGGTCGTGACCACACCGGTCCGACCGCGGCGCCCGGACGCCAGCATGGACCTGCTCCGGCAGATCACCGAGCAGCCGATCGACCCCGACTACGCCGTGGTGGCCGCCCGGCCGCAGCCGGAGGACACCGGCCGCCGCCGGCGTCCGCTGCGGTGGGCCCTGACCCTGGCCACGGTGCTGGCCGGGGCGCTGTTCGCCATCGGTGCGGTGCAGAACACCCAGCGGGCCCCGGTGCTGGCCACCGAGCGGCAGGAGCTGATCGCCCGGATCGCCGCGGCCGAGACGACCCTCGACACCCAGCGCGAGCAGGTGGCGGCGTTGGACGGCGAGATCGCCCGGCTGCGGACCACCGCGGCCAGCGGCGACAGCGCGGCCGAGGCGCGGCTGGCCGAGATCGACCGGCTCGGGGTGGGGGTCGGCACGGGGGCCGTCACCGGTCCGGGTGTGGTGGTCGTGGTCGACGACGCGCCCGGCTCCGACACCGACGCCAGCGACCGGGTGCTCGACCTCGACCTGCAGATCCTGGTCAACGGCCTGTGGGAGTCCGGGGCCGAGGCCGTCGCGGTGAACGGTCACCGGTTGTCCCCGCTGACCGCGATCCGCGGGGCGGGTCAGGCGATCACCGTGGACTACCGCTCGCTGACCCGCCCGTACCGGATCGAGGCCATCGGCGACGCGCGGACCCTGCCGGCCACCTTCAGCCAGAGCAGCGCCGGCGCCTGGTGGAACGACCTGTCCCGCAACCGGGGGATGTCGTTCAGCCTCACCGGCGTGGATGAGTTGACCCTCGACGCCGATCCCGGCATCGTGCTCCGGTACGCCCGGCCGGCCCGATGACCGGGCACGACCGGACCCGGACGGATCCGACAGGGACGGGGGACCCATGCTGCCGCTGATCGGTCTGCTGATCGGGATCGCCGTCGGTCTGCTGCTCGAGCCGTCGCTCCCGCTGGTGCTGCAGCCGTATCTGCCGATCGCCATCGTGGCGGCCATGGACGCGCTGTTCGGCGCCTTCCGGGCCTACCTGGAGGGGATCTTCTCCGACCGGGTCTTCGTCACCAGCTTCATCTCGAACGTGCTGATCGCCGCGCTGATCGTCTGGGTGGGCGACCAGATCGGCGTCGGGTCGCAGCTGTCCACCGCGGTCGTGGTGGTGCTCGGCATCCGCATCTTCACCAACGCCGCCGCGATCCGACGGGCGCTGTTCCATGCCTGAGCCCGAGCCCCGGCGCGCGGCCCGGGAGCCCGAGGGAGTCGCGCGGTCCGAGCCGGTCGAGACCGGTGGCCAGGACGTCGGCGCGAAGCCGACCACCGGTGCCGGGCGGCTGTGGCAGGCGTTGGCCCATCCGGGTCGCGGTCAGGTGATCGCCGCGGTGATCCTGTTCGTGGTCGGCGTCGGCGGGGCGACCCAGATCCGGCTGAGCTCCGCCGACGACGCCTACACCAACGCCCGGCGCGAGGACCTGATCCAGATCCTCGACGGGCTGGGGGCCGAGTCGCGGCGGCTGGAGAGCGAGATCGCCGAGCTCCAGCAGACCCGCACCACGCTGCAGAGCGGGGCCGACACGCGCCGGGTGGCCCAGGAGGAGTCCGAGCAGCGGCTGGCCGAGCTCGCCATCCTGGCCGGCACGGCACCGGCGAAGGGCCAGGGGATCTCGATGCGGATCTCCGACCCGGAGCAGAAGGTGAACGCCCAGGTGCTGCTGGACGCGGTCCAGGAGATGCGGGACGCCGGCGCCGAGGTGATCGAGTTCAACGACCAGGTCCGGGTCGTGGCCTCGACCTGGTTCGCCTCCGACGGCACCACCGTCATCGTGGACGGTCAGCGGCTCCAGCGGCCGATCACCCTGGAGGCCATCGGCGACTCCCACAGCCTGGAGGAGGCCGCCCGGTTCCGCGGCGGTCTGGTCAGCGAGATCACCGGTCCGCGGATCGGGGGCACGGTCTCCATCGAGCGCCTCGACGAGGTGCAGATCACGTCCTTGCACAGCCCGGAGGAGAATCAGTACGCTCGCCCCGCGTCTGCCGCACCCACCCCACGGTGATCCGGCGATCGGCTGGGCGCGACCACCCCGATCCCAGGAGCGCGTTGTGCCTGACTACCCCGAAGACCTGAAGTACACCAGCGAGCACGAGTGGGTGCGCAGCGGCAACGGCACGACGGTGCGGGTGGGGATCACCGAGTACGCCGCCGAGCAGCTCGGGGACATCGTGTTCGTGACGCCCCCCTCGGTCGGTGAGGACGTCGCCGCGGGTGACGCCTGCGGCGAGCTGGAGTCGACCAAGAGCGTCTCCGACATCTTCTGCCCGGTGGCCGGGGTCGTCTCGGCGGTCAACCCGCTGCTGGAGGCCAACCCGGAGACGATCAACACCGACCCGTACGGCGACGGGTGGCTGTTCGAGCTCGAGATCGCCTCCGAGGCCGATCTCGACGACCTCCTCGACGCGGATGCGTACGCCGACGAAGTCGAAGCCTGACCCTGAATGGGAGAGTTGCACCTTAGACTCTCCACCACACGTTGAGATCGACCGCGGCGCGAGGTGCGCCGCACAGGCACCGGTGAGGAGGTCGAAGGTCATGCCGTTCTGCACCAACTGCGGGCACGACAACCCGGAGGGCAGCAACTTCTGCGGTCAGTGCGGCTCCGCGCTGCGGACCGACTCGGCCTCGTCGCCGACCAGCCAGGCCTCGCCCGCCAGCCCCAGCTCGGCCCCCCGGGTCTCCACCGGGGACACCACCCGCACCATCCCGCCGGTCACCGTCTCCGCCGTGGTCGTGGACAGCGACGTCGAGGGTCTGTCGGCCGAGGACGAGGCCGCCGTGAACGCGCTGCCGCGCGGCTCGGCGCTGCTGATCGTGCAACGTGGCCCGAACGCCGGCAGCCGGTTCCTGCTGAACACCGACCAGGTCTCGGCCGGTCGGCACCAGGACAGCGACATCTTCCTCGACGACATCTCGGTGTCGCGGCGGCACGCGACCTTCACCCGGACCCCGGACGGGACCGTGCTGACCGACCGCGGCAGCCTCAACGGGACGTACGTCAACAAGGACCTGGTGGACTCCACCCTGCTGCGGCACGGCGACGAGGTGCAGATCGGGAAGTTCCGACTCATCTACTTCGCCAGTCCCCAGGGCGGCGGGTAGGGGACCCGATGACGGTCAGCCCCGACGACCACGGCCGCCCGGCCGGTGAGCCCGACGGCCGCCCGGCGCCGAGATCGCAGGTGCCCCGGAACCAGGTGCGCAGCATCGGCCAGGTGCTGGCGGCGCTGAAGGGAGACTTCCCCGACGTCTCCATCTCCAAGATCCGGTTCCTGGAGACCGAGGGACTGGTCACCCCCGAGCGGGCGCCGTCCGGCTACCGCCGCTACGTCGAGTCCGACATCGAGCGGCTCCGCTACGTGCTGACCGTGCAGCGCGACCACTACCTGCCGCTGAAGGTCATCCGCGAGCACCTGTCGCTGATCGACCGGGGTGAGGCACCGCCCGGTCGCGCCGGTCTGCTGCCGGCCGGGGCGACCCCGGTCGACCCCGCGGCGGGGACCGCGTCCGCCCCCGCCGAGACGACCGGCGCCGAGCCCGGGACCGCCGCGAGCCAGGCTCCCAGCCCCCCCGCTCCGCCGTCGCGGCAACCGCTGCGGCTGTCCCGCAAGGACCTGCTGGAGGCCAGCGGGTTGACCGAGTCGGCGCTGATGGAGCTGGAGCGGAACAACATCGTCACACCCCGCCGGGGGACCGCCTACTACGGCCGCGACGCGCTGACCCTGGCCACAGCGGCCAAGCGGCTCTCCGACTACGGCATGGACGGCCGCCACCTGCGGGCCTTCAAGATGGCCGCCGACCGCGAGATCGGCATGGTCGAGCAGGCCATCGCGCCCTACCTGCGGCGCTCCGAGGGGCGCGGCGACGTGGTCGCCGAGGTGCTCTCGCTGGTGATCAACTTCCACGCTGCGCTGGTCCGCAGCGGGATGGAGAAGTGACCGCTCGGCCCGCTCTTGTGAGCGCTGACCCGGCAAGTAGTGTGGGGCGCATGCGGGAACTCGACGTGGTCGGCGTCCGCGTGGAGATGCCGTCCAACAACCCGATGGTGCTGCTGCGCGAGGTCGGCGGTGTGCGCTATCTGCCGATCTGGATCGGCGCCGGTGAGGCCTCGGCCATCGCCAACGCCCAGGAGGGTGTGGTGCCGCCGCGACCGCTGACCCACGACCTGATGGTCGACGCCCTCAGCACGCTCGGGCACCGGCTGACCGAGGTCCACATCACCGAGCTGACCGGTGGCACCTTCTACGCCGTGCTGCTGGTCGACGGCGTGGAGATCAGCGCCCGGCCGTCCGACGCGATCGCCCTGGCCCTGCGGATCGGGTCCGACATCTACTGCGCCGAGGACGTCCTGGACGAGGCCGGCATCGAGATGCCGGAGCAGGAGGAGGACGAGGTGGAGAAGTTCCGCGAGTTCCTCGACCAGGTCAACCCCGACGACTTCGTCACCGGCGACGGCCCGAAGGCCTGACCGCGACGTCCCGCCCGGGCCCCTGGACTCTCACTTGAGAGTTGGCCGCCGGGGTCCCCACCGTGCGGCGTGTCGTTGACCGTGTGTCGGAGGCGGTCGTAGCGTTCCAGGTGCAGTGAATCTCCCGGACGAAATTCCATCGGTCGGGTTCGGGGCGAATGGAGGCGTTTGTGGGCACCAGCGACATGCCGAGGACTCGATCGGGTGAGGCTGCCGAGGTCGACGGCACCGGCGCGATGGCTGACGCCCAGGGTCTGCTCTTCGACGGCGACTTCTCCCCGATGCCGGCCAACATCGGCTTCCGCGGACCGGTGGCGTGCAACGCCGCCGGCATCACCTACCGCCAGCTCGACTACTGGGCCCGTACGGGCCTGGTGGTGCCCGAGGTGCGCGGCGCCTCCGGCTCCGGCTCTCAGCGGCTCTACTCCTTCCGCGACGTGCTGCTGCTCAAGGTCATCAAGCGCCTGCTGGACGCCGGCATCTCGCTGAACCAGATCCGTACGGCGATCGACCACCTCCGGGCCCGCGGGGTGCAGGACCTCACCGAGGTCACTTTGATGAGCGACGGCGTGTCGGTCTTCGAGTGCACCTCCGACGACGAGGTGATCGACCTGCTCCGCGGCGGGCAGGGCGTGTTCGGCATCGCGCTGGGCGGTGTCTGGCGTGACATCGAGGGCACCCTGCTCGAGCTGCCGGCTGAGCGGGCCGAGGCACCCGAGGCCGATGTGCCCGCCGCGAGCACCGCGGCCGAGGACGAGCTGACCCGGCGTCGCCGGGCCCGCGTCGCAGGTTGACAGGCGCAGGTTGACAGGCGCCGGCTGACCGGCGCAGGTCGAAAGGCGCAGGTCGGGCTCCCGGCCCCGATTGGGTAGGGTGAACGCTGCTGGTGAAGCAGCGTGGGAGAGACCATCGGGCTCGACGACGCGCAGGTGGCGCCGAAGGGGCAACTCCCCGGAACCTCTCAGGCACCCGGACCTCGCTGCGATGGCAACTCTGGAACCGTCCGGTGACAGAGGGGGTCCCTGACAGGAGCTCGCCATGGACACGCAACCTCTGACCGCCGACTCGGAGACCTTCGCCTCCCGCCACATCGGCCCCCGGAGCGACGAACGCGACGCGATGCTCGCCGTGGTCGGAGCCGCCGACCTCGACGAGCTGGTGGCCCAGTCGCTGCCTGCCGCCATCACCGAGACCGCCCCGCTGCAGCTGCCCCCGCCGCTGTCGGAGGCCGCGGCGCTGAGCCGGCTGCGAGGACTGGCGGCGGCGAACCGGCCCGGCCGGGCGATGATCGGTCTCGGCTACCACGGCACGGTGACCCCGGCGGTGATCCGGCGGAACGTGCTGGAGGACCCGGCCTGGTACACCGCCTACACCCCGTACCAGCCGGAGATCAGCCAGGGCCGGTTGGAGGCGCTGCTCAACTTCCAGACCCTGGTCGCCGACCTGACCGGTCTCCCGATCGCCGGGGCCAGTCTGCTGGACGAGGCGACGGCGGTGGCCGAGGCGATGACCCTGGCCCGGCGCACCACCAAGACCGGTTCGGTGCTGCTGCTCGACGCCGACACGCTGCCCCAGACGATCGCGGTGGTGACCAACCGGGCCGAGGCCCTGGGCCTGACCGTCCAGGTGGCCGAGGGTGACCTGCTGACCGCCGTCCGGGCGAGTGACCCGTTCGCTGTGGTGGTGCAGACCCCCGGCGCCAGCGGCCGGCTGGCCCCCACCGACGAGCTCCGCGCCGTCGCCGAGGCCGCCCACGAGCGGGGGGCCGAGGTGATCGCGGCCTGCGACCTGCTCGCCCTCACCCGCGTGACGCCGCCGGGGGAGTGGGGGGCCGACATCGCCGTCGGGTCCAGCCAGCGCCTCGGGGTGCCGCTGTTCTACGGCGGTCCGCACGCCGGCTTCATCTCGGTCCGGGCCAAGCTCGAGCGCTCGCTGCCCGGCCGCCTGGTCGGGGGGTCCCGCGACGCCGACGGGACGCAGGCGTACCGGCTGGCGCTGCAGACCCGCGAGCAGCACATCCGCCGGGAGAAGGCGACCTCCAACATCTGCACCGCCCAGGTGCTGCTGGCGGTCACCGCCGGGATGTACGCCGTCTACCACGGGCCGCGCGGGTTGGCCGCGATCGCCGCTGCGGTGCACGGGGCGGCCTCGGCGCTGGCCGACGACCTCGCCGCCGGTGGCGTCGAGGTGGTGCACGACGCGTTCTTCGACACCGTGCTGGCGCGGGTGCCGGGGCGGGCCGCCGAGGTGGTCCTGGCCGCTCGCGAGTCCGACGTGCACCTGCGGCTGGTCGACGCCGACCACGTGGGCATCTCGGTCGGCCAGGACGCGACGGTGCCGGACCTGACGGCGGTCCGGGCGGCGTTCCCCGTGGGCGGCGACCCGACCGCGGTCGGCGCGTCCCGGCTGGGGGAGCCCCGGACGTCGGCGTACCTGACGCACCCGGTCTTCAACACCCACCACAGCGAGACGGCCATGCTGCGCTACCTCCGCGCGCTGTCGGACCGCGACTTCGCCCTCGACCGGGGCATGATCCCGCTCGGCTCGTGCACCATGAAGCTGAACGCGTCGGCGGAGATGGAGCCGATCTCCTACCCCGGCTTCGCCGACCTGCACCCCTTCGTCCCCGCCGAGGCCGCCACCGGCTACGCGACCTTGATCGCCGAGCTGGAGGCGTGGCTGGCCGAGCTCACGGGTTACGCCCGGGTGTCCATCCAGCCCAACGCCGGCAGCCAGGGCGAGCTGGCGGGTCTGCTGGCCATCCGCGGCTACCACCGGGCCAACGGTGACGAGCAGCGTACGGTCTGCCTGATCCCGTCCTCGGCCCACGGCACCAACGCCGCGTCCGCGGTGATGGCCGGGATGTCGGTGGTCGTGGTCAAGGCCACCCACGACGGCTCGGTCGACCTGGACGACCTGAAGGTGAAGGTCGAGACCCACCACGACCGGTTGGCCGGGATCATGGTCACCTACCCGTCCACCCACGGGGTGTTCGAGGAGGGCATCACCGACCTGTGCGCGCTGGTGCACGACGCCGGCGGTCAGGTGTACGTGGACGGGGCCAACCTGAACGCCC
>JBMDXL010000455.1:0-3314 GCA_048594465.1 Microlunatus sp.
GCTCCTTGGCGAGTCGGGCGTAGTAGCGGGAGACCGGGTCGTAGCGGACCAGCGGCTCCCACAGATCACGCTGGCCGGCCAGCCGGGTCGCGATCTCGACCAGGTTGCGGCGGGGGCGGTTCTTGCGGGTGGACGTGCTCGTGGAGAGGGGCTGACGGGTCATCGGGCTGCGTTCTCTCTGGGTGTGCGGCCGGCGGCCGCGGGCGGGACGGGCGGGCCGGTCAGGCGCTGGCGCGCCGACAGGCCGCACTCGTCACCCGGAGCAGGTCGAAGTGCCGTCGAGAGTGCAGGGTCTGGTTCATCGTGGTTCTCCTCGGTGCAGCGCTTGCCGGTCGACGTCCGACCGGCCCGGTCCTCACCCGGGGCACCCCACCGTGCAGGAGGGTTGCCGGTCAGCGAGCCGGGGCTTGACGCTGACACTCATGACCTGACCACGACGGTAGCCCGGAGGTTCCGCGGACGCAATCCCTTGTCTCACCATAGGAAATACAGGCAAAGCGACCGACGGCGGGGCCGGCACCTGCCCGGACGAGGACCCGGCCGGGTCAGTGCCGCCTGGCAGGATGGGACGGTGCCTGAGACCCACCACGTCGACCTCTGCCTGATCGGCAGCGGCTCGGCCAACTCGATCCCCGACGAGCGCTTCGACGACTGGAGCATCGCCCTGGTCGAGGGAGGGACGTTCGGCGGCACCTGCCTGAACGTCGGCTGCATCCCCACCAAGATGTACGTCCACCCGGCCGATCTCGCGCGCACGCCCGAGCACGCCGCCCCGCTCGGGGTCGACCTGACCCTGGACCGGGTGCGGTGGGCGGAGATCCGGGATCGCGTCTTCGGCCGGATCGACCCGATCTCCGCCGCCGGCGAGCGCTACCGGGCCGAGAGCGCCAACATCCGCCTGTTCTCCCAGCAGGCCCGGTTCGTGGACGACGCACGGCTCCGGCTCGAGGACGGCACCGAGATCACCGCGGACCGCTTCGTCATCGCCGCCGGTTCCCGCGTGCGGATCCCGTCGGTCGACGGATTGGCCGACACCCCGTACGAGACCTCCGACACGGTGATGCGGCTGCCGGAGCTGCCGCGCTCCATGATCATCGTCGGCGGCGGCTACGTGGCGGCCGAGTTCGCCCACGTCTTCTCCGCGTACGGCACGGAGGTCACCCTGGTGGCCCGCGGTGACGCCCTGCTCCGCCACGAGGACGCCGAGATCTCCTCCCGGTTCACCACGGCGATGGGCCGGCGGGTGGATCTGCGACTGCAGCACACGCTGAAGGTCACCCGCCGTACCGGCGACGGGGTGGCAGTGGACGTCGAGGGACCGGACGGTCCCGCCACGCTGACCGCGGAGGTGCTGCTGCTGGCTACCGGCCGGGTGCCCAACGGCGACCGGCTGGACCTGGACCGGACCGGTGTCGCACTGGACGACGACGGCTACGTGGTGGTCGACGAGCACCAGCGCACCGGACGCGACGGCATCTTCGCCCTGGGCGACGTCAGCTCCCACCACCAGCTCAAGCACGTGGCCAACCACGAGGCCCGGGTGGTCCAGCACAACCTGCTCCACCCGGAGGCGCCGATCGCGTCCGACCACCGGTTCGTGCCGCACGCCGTCTTCTCCTCCCCGCAGGTCGCCTCAGTCGGGCTGACCGAGGAGCAGGCGTTCGAGCAGGGGATCGGCTACGTCGTCGGGCAGACCGAGTACGCCTCCACGGCGTACGGCTGGGCGATGGGGGAGACGGGCGACCACGTGGTCAAGCTGCTGGCCGACCCGGCCACCGGTCTGCTGCTCGGCGCGCACCTGATCGGTCCGGACGCGTCCTCGCTGATCCAGCCGCTGATCCAGGCCATGAGCTTCGGGCAGCCGGCGCGGGCCGTGGCCCGGGGGCAGTACTGGATCCATCCCGCGATGGCCGAGGTGGTCGAGAACGCGCTGCTGGCTCTGCCGCTGGACGACCGGCCCACCGGATGAGGTCGGGTGAGCCCACTGCGGCAGGGGTGTCCCGTTCGGCCCGCGGCGGTCCGCGGGGCACGCGGTGGCCGCTCACCCTGGCCCTGGCCGGCTGCCTGACCGCCGTCGCCTGCGGTTCTCCGACCGCGGCGCCCCCGGTCCCGGGGTCCGCGGTCTCCCGCTCGGCGTCCCCGGTGCCCAGCGCCAGCGCGGTGCCGTCCACGCCGTCCACGGCGACCCCGGCCGTCTCCACGCCCCCGGCGGCGGGCAGCCCGACCCCGTCCGCCACGCCGAAGGCCGCACCGGCGCCGGTGCGCTGTGCCGACCTGGCCCGGTCGCTCCGTCTGCGCGACCAGGTCGGCCAGCTGATGATGGTGGCCGTCTCGTCCGGCGGGGTGAGCTCGTCCGCGGCCGCGGCGATCGACGACAGCCGGGCCGGTTCGGTCCTGCTGCTGGGCAACACCACGGCCGGCTCTGACCGGGTGGCGTCGGTGATCGCGCGTGCCCGCGCCGCCGCACGGACACCGAAGGACGTGGACACGCTGGTGGCCGCCGATCAGGAGGGCGGTCAGGTGCAGCGCCTGCAGGGGAAGGGCTTCGACCGGATCCCGTCCGCGCAACGCCAGGCGCAGGACTCCGCCGCGGAGCTGCGCACCGACGCGGCCCGGTGGGGGCGCCAGCTGGAGCGGGCCGGCGTCGACGCCGATCTGGGCCCGGTGGCCGACGTGGTGCCGAAGAACCTGCAGGACCGCAACCAGCCCATCGGGGTGCTGAGGCGAGGCTACGGATCCGACCCGACCCGGGTGGCCGCCCACGTCTCGGCGTTCGTGCAGGGGATGGATGACGCCGGGGTGGCCACGTCGGTCAAGCACTTCCCGGGTCTCGGCCGGGTGCTCGGCAACACCGACGTCACCGCCGAGGTCGTCGACGCCACCACCACCCGGCGCGATGCCTACCTGAAGCCGTTCGCCGCCGGGATCGACGCCGGCACCGACATGGTGATGGTGTCGTCGGCCTTCTACCCCGAGATCGACCGCTCCCGGCGGGCCGCGTTCTCGCCGACCGTGATCACCGGGATGCTGCGCGGCGACCTCAGCTTCACCGGCGTGGTCATCTCCGACGACCTGGCCGCGGTGGCCATGCGGGACGTGCGGCCGGGCCAGCGGATGGTGCGGTTCGTCCGGGCCGGGGGTGACCTCGCGATCGTGGGCGATCCCGCGCAGGCCAGGACGATGGCCGACACCCTGGTCGAGGCGGCCCGCGACGATCCGGCGCTGGAGGCCACCGTCGAGGCGGCCACGGTGCGGGTGCTGCAGCTCAAGGACCGCCGCGGGCTGGCCGAGTGCTGACCGGCGATCCGGCCGGT
>JBMDXL010000456.1:0-2643 GCA_048594465.1 Microlunatus sp.
GGCTCTTCAGCAGCATCGTCAGCGAGACCGCGTCCCAGGCGATCGGCTCCCCCACCGCGACGATGGCCGACGCGTCCTGGCTGACCCGGTAGACGGTCAGGGGGACGTCGGCGGACGCCCCGCCCAGGACGGCGATCGTGGTCGCGTCGGACCAGACGAGGTCGCGCAGCACGCTGAGGTCGGGGGTGGTGGAGCGGGTCACGTCCAACGGCAGCCAGCCGTCCAGCCGGAGCCGGTCGCCCCGCACGATGCGGGCCAGACCGAGCTCCGTGCGCCCGTCCACCTCACGGATCAGGGCCATCCGCACCCCGTCCGGGCTGATGGCGAACGCGCGGACCCGCCCGCGGTTGAGGATCGTGGAACCGACCTGCTCGACCCGGCCGTCACGCTCCACCCACAGGCGCTGCTGCCCGTCCCGGCGGCCGACCGCCCACAGCTCCCCGAACCGGGTGAACTGCGGCCGGAGCAGCCCGGTCGCGTCCTCGACCACCGTACGGACGGTCCCGCCGGCCACGTCGGCACGACGCAGCACCGTGCCGTCGTCGGTGACCGCGGCGATGTCGGAAGCGGTGGTGGAGACCGCGAGGGCGTCGATCGGCCAGCGGCCGGCTCCGAGCGGGCCCGGCACCGGGATCGCCTGGCCGGGGTCGGTCAGCGACGTCGAGGCGGTGACCGTGACCTTCGCGCCCTGGGCGGTGTAGATGGAGTCCACGATCCCGGCCGGGATCGGGTCGAAGTCGGCGAACCGGGCGTCCAGGGTGACCTCGAAGGTGCCCGGGTCACCGCCGGGGATGGCGTACGGCTTCTGGTCGACGGTGAAGACGACACCCTGGATGCCGGTGGGCTGCAGGGTGGTGAGCACCTGCGCCGCCATCAGCGTCCGCTGGCCGTCGTTGAGACTGAGCACGGTGTCGCTGAGGGCGACCGAGGCCACGTCGTCGTTGATGGTGACCGCGTCGACGCTCAGCGCCGTGCCCTCGGGGATGGCGCTGGTCACCGCCGGCGCCAACCAGTCCGACGGTCCGTTCAGCAGCGCCCGCATCAGCACCGAGGCGGTGCTCGCCGGGTTGCGGAGGTTGGGCAGGTAGATCGGGTTCGGCACCAGCGCGCTGCCGTTGCCGACGAAGTAGAGGTTGTACGGCTGGTAGAACGAGCTGAAGGCGAACTCCGCCACCATCAGACCGGGCGGCGGGGTGCTGATCCGCCACTCGCCGTTCTCCTTGACCAGACCGAAGTTGACCCGCCAGGCCCGGTCCTGGGCCGTGTAGCTGCGGTCGGGGCCGAGGGAACCCACCAGCCGGCCGTCCAGGATGACCGTGGTGCCGGCCGCCTGGATCGAGCCCGAGTAGATCGACACCCCCGACTCGGGCGCCCACTTCTCGCCCGCTCCGGTGGTCAGGAACTGCCGGGCCACGGCGTAGTTGGGCTGGAAGTTCGACGTGGCCCGCAGGAAGCCCTGGACGATCTGCTTCGGCTCGTCGCCCGCCGAGGGTGGGGCGACGTCGACGTTGAGGCAGTTCTGGCAGGCGGGGGGCTGACCCTGCACCCGTTCCACCGACCCGGTGGTGGGCACGCTGACGCACCCGGCCAGCAGGGCCAGGAGCGCGGTCAGCGCCACCAGCAGCACCGGTACGCGCCGCCGGCCCCCAGGTTGCGGTCGGGTCGGTGGCTGCGGTCCGGTCAGTGGCTGAGGTCCGGTCAGTGGCTGAGGTCGCGGCGGGGTCATCGGGCCGCCCCCGCGGCGTCGGAGGGCGACGGGGAGGTCGGCGGAGCGGCGTCGGACCCGACCGCGGTCGCCCCCGTCACCGGGGCGACCGACGGGGCTGCAACGGTCGCGGCATCCGCGGTCGCGGCATCCGCGGAGACCGCCGCCTCCGACGAGCCCGAGGAGACCGAGGGGACCGGGGCAGCAGCGGTCGCGAGCTGCGGAGCGGCCGCGGGGGCGAGGACCGCCGTCGTCGCCACGCCCGGTTCGATGGGCAGCGCCGGCAGCACCAGGTCCCGCGGGACCAGGGGCAGCGGCGACGACTCGATCACGCCTCCGGCGTGCCGGGGCACGGTGAGTCGGAACTGCGCCCCCATCCCGGGCCGTCCCCAGGCGGTCAGCCAGCCCTTGTGCAGGTTGGCGTCCTCCATCGAGATGGCCAGCCCCAGACCGGTCCCGCCCACCGTCCGGGCCCGGGCGGGGTCGGCCCGCCAGAAGCGGTGGAACACCTGCTTGGCCTGGCTGGCCTCGAAGCCGACCCCGTGGTCGCGGACAGCGACCGCCACCGCGTGGTCGTCGGACTCGACCAGGATGTCGATCGGTCGGCCGTCGCCGTGCTCGATCGCGTTCACCAGCAGGTTGCGCAGCACCCGCTCGATCCGACGGGAGTCGACCTCGGCGATCCCCGGCTCGGGTGCGTGCACCCGGATCTCCGAGCCGCTGCTCCGGGCCAGCTGGTCGGACGCCTCGATCACCCGGGCCACCACGTCACGCAGATCCACCTCGGTGACCGACAGCACGGCCGCGCCGGCGTCGAACCGGGAGATCTCCAGCAGATCGGTGAGCAGAGCCTCGAACCGGTCCAGCTCGGTCTGCAGCAGCTCGGCGGAGCGGGCGGCGATCGGGTCGAAGTCCTCGCGGGTCTCGTACAGGACCTC
>JBMDXL010000457.1:0-5668 GCA_048594465.1 Microlunatus sp.
CGATGAAGCTGCACCCCGACGTGGCCACCGAGGCGGACGCCGGCGAGCGGTTCAAGAAGGTCGCCGAGGCGTACGAGGTGCTGGGCGACGCCAAGAAGCGCGACCTCTACGACCGCGGCGGCGATCCGCTCGGTGGCGGCATGGGCGGCGGCTTCAACGGTGGCTTCGGCGGCGGGAACGGTGGTTTCGACTTCACCAACCTGGTCGACGCCATGTTCGGCCAGCAGACCGCTCGCGGTCCGCGCTCCCGGACCCGCCGCGGTCAGGACGCCCTGGTCCGGCTGGAGCTGGAGCTGGCCGAGGCGGCCTTCGGCACCACCAAGCCGCTCCGGGTCGACACCGCGATGCTGTGCCCGCGGTGCAGCGGATCCGGCGCCCAGGAGGGCTCCAAGCCCGTCACCTGCGCCACCTGCCACGGCCAGGGCGAGGTCACCCACGTGCAGCGCTCGTTCATCGGTGACATCCGCACCACCAGCCCGTGCCCGACCTGCCGCGGCTACGGCACCGTCATCCCGAATCCGTGCGTCGAGTGCTCCGGCGACGGTCGGGTCCGGTCCAACCGCACCATCAACGTCAAGATCCCGGCCGGGGTGAGCACGGGCAACCGCATCCACCTGGCCGCCCACGGCGAGGTCGGTCCGGGCGGCGGCCCCGCCGGCGACCTGTACGTCGAGCTCGAGGTCGCACCGCACGAGGTGTTCCAGCGCGACGGCGACAACCTGGAGATGGTGCTGCGCATCCCGATGACCGCCGCCGCCCTCGGCACCGAGATCGCTGTGCAGACCCTGGAGGCCGATCTGGAGGACGCCGACGAGGCGGATGCCCGGACCAGCATCACCGTCCCGCCCGGCACCCAGTCGGGGACGCGGATCGCGTTGGACGGGCGGGGTGTGCCGCGCCTGCGGTCCCACGGCCGCGGCCAGCTCGGCGTGACCCTGCTGGTGCATACGCCGACCAAGCTGGACAAGGAGCAGCTCGAGCTCCTCCGTCAGCTGTCGGAGCTCCGCGAGGAGACCTCGGTCGAGGGTGCGGTGCAGAAGCACAACCAGGGCTTCTTCGGCCGGCTGCGGGACGCGTTCGCCGGACAGTGAGCTCCGAACCGCTCTTCCACGCCGAGCTGCCCGATCCGCTGCCGTCACCCGGTCAGACCGTCCTGCTGGACGGACCAGAGGGCCGGCACGCCGCGATGGTCCGCCGGATCCGCTCCGGCGAGACCGTGGTGCTGGCCGACGGCGCCGGTCGCGCCGTGGCCGGTCCGGTGGTGGCCACCGGGAAGCAGACCCTCACGGTCGAGGTGGCCGAGCACCGGAGCGAGACCGCCCCGGCCGTGCGGTTCGTGGTCGCCCAGGCCCTGGCCAAGGGTGACCGCGGCGAGCTGGCGGTCGAGCTGCTGACCGAGGTCGGGGTCACCGAGATCGTGCCCTGGCAGGCATCGCGCTCGATCGTCCGCTGGTCGGGGGAGCGCGGCACCAAGGGACTGGCCCGGTGGCGGAGCTCGGCCCGCGAGGCGGCGAAGCAGTCCCGGCGGCTCTGGGTGCCGTCCGTCGCCGATCCGGTCGACACCGCCGGACTGGCCGCCCGGGTCGCGGCCGCCGACGTCGCGCTGCTGCTGCACGAGGACGCGACCGAGGCGCTGGCCTCGGTGGCGCTGCCGTCCACGGGTGAGGTGCTGCTGGTGGTCGGCCCCGAAGGCGGGATCGCGCCGGACGAGCTCACCGCGCTGACCGCGGCGGGTGGTCGACCGACGTTGCTGACACCGCACGTGCTGCGCACCTCGACGGCCGGTGTCGTCGGCTGCGCCGGCCTGATGCTCCGGGGCGTGTCGGGATGAGGGCGGACGTGACGGAGATCTGCCTCTCGACGCCGCGACACGCCGGCGACACGCCGCGGGCGACGTCGTGAGTGGCGCTCTTCCGTCAGAGACGTCGGCGACCTCGATGCCGGCCGTGGGCTCGCCGCTGACCCCTCTCGCGGGTCCGCGCACCGGCTTCGGCTTCGAGGTCGGCGCCGAGCTCGCCGGGGGAGCCGGCCGGACGGGGGTCATCACCACGCCGCACGGCACCATCGCCACACCGGCCTTCGTGGTGGTGGGCACCAAGGCCACGGTCAAGACGATGCTGCCGGAGACGGTGGCCGAGCTCGGGGCCCAGGCCGTGCTGGCCAACGCCTACCACCTCTACCTGCAACCCGGGGCGGACGTGGTCGAGGCGGCCGGGGGACTGGGGCGGTTCATGAACTGGTCCGGTCCGACCTACACCGACAGCGGCGGCTTCCAGGTGATGAGCCTGGGGGTGGGCTTCAAGAAGGTGCTGGCCATGGACACGGCCGGCCTGGCCGACGACGACGTGGTGGCCGCGGGCAAGAACCGCCTGGCCGCGGTGGACGACGACGGGGTCACCTTCACCTCGCACCTGGACGGGAGCCGGCACCGCTTCACCCCCGAGGTGTCGATGCGGGTGCAGCACCAGCTCGGGGCCGACGTGATCTTCGCCTTCGACGAGCTGACCACGCTGATGAACACGCGGGGCTACCAGGAGAGCTCGGTCGAGCGCACCCACGCCTGGGCCGTCCGCTGTCTGGCCGAGCACCGGCGCTTGACGTCGACGCGGCCGGACGCGCCGTACCAGGCCCTGTTCGGGGTGGTCCAGGGCGCTCAGTACGAGGACCTCCGCCGCCGGGCCGCCCGCGACCTGGCCGCCCTCGACGTCGACGGCCAGTCCTTCGACGGGTACGGCATCGGCGGCGCGCTGGAGAAGCAGAACCTGGGCACCATCACCGGCTGGGTCAGTGCCGAGCTGCCCGAGGACAAGCCCCGGCACATGCTCGGCATCTCCGAGCCCGACGATCTGTTCACGTGCGTGGAGAACGGCGCGGACACCTTCGACTGCGTGTCACCGTCCCGGGTGGCGCGGAACGCGGCCGTCTACACCCGCGACGGGCGCTTCAACGTGAACACCGCGGCGTCCCGGCGCAGCTTCGAGCCCATCGACGCCGAGTGCGACTGCTACACCTGCGCGCACTACACGCGCGCGTACCTGCACCACCTCTTCAAGGCCAAGGAGATGCTGGCCGCGACCCTGTGCACCATCCACAACGAGCGCTTCGTGGTGTCGCTGGTGGACCGGATCCGCGCCTCGATCGCCGACGGCAGCTACGCCGATCTCAAGACCGAGACCCTGACCCGGTACTACGCCCGACCCCGCCCCTGACCCGACTTCCGTGCTGTGGACGACGATCGTGCGTCGATCTCGGCACAGAAGTCGGGTGCGGGCCCCGGGGTCAGTGCGTCGGCTTGACCGCGATCACCGGGCAGTCGGCGCGCAGGATGATCGCCTGAGCGGTGCTGCCGGTGAGCATCTTGCCGACGGGGGAGCGACGGCGGACACCGATCACGATGGTGTCCGCCCCGACCTCCGTGGCGGTGTCGAGGATCGCCTCGGCCGCGGGCTTGCCGTCGGTCGGGCGCACGATGGTGTGCTCCACCGACTTGCTGGCCAGCAGCGCGTCGATGGTGTCGACGTCCTCGGCCGTGGCGAACTGCGGGTGCGAGTAGTCGCCGTCCTTGGCCGTGTTGACCACGGTCAACCGGGCCCCGTTCTGCGCGGCGTAGCCGATCGCGTAGTCCAGTGCCGCGATGCCTTCCGGGGTGGGGATGTAGCCGACCAGGATGTGGCTGCGGATGCCTGGCACGCCGATCAGCCCCTGGCCAGGGTGGTGGCGCCGGTCATGATCGCCACCGCCTCGGTCGGGGTGTGCGACTGCGGGGTGATCACACCGGCGCAGCCGCCGAGCCGGGCGATGTGGATCCGGTCGGAGACCTCGAACACGTTCGGCATGTTGTGGCTGATCAAGATCACGGGCAGACCCTTGGCCTTGATCTGCTGGATCAGGTTCAGCACCTGCCCGGTCTCCTTGACCCCCAGCGCCGCGGTGGGCTCGTCGAGGACGACGAACTTGGTGGCGAAGGTGGCGGCCCGGGCGACGGCCACGGCCTGACGCTGGCCACCGGACAGGGTCTCCACCGCCTGGGACATGTTCTGCACCGTGGCGATGCCGAGGTTGGCCATCGAGGCGGCGGCGTCGCTCTTCATGCCGTTCTTGTCCATCATCCGGAACACCGACCCGAGGATCCCCGGACGGCGGCGTTCGCGGCCGAGGAACATGTTCGCCGCGATGTCGAGCGCGGGCGCGACGGCGAGGGTCTGGTAGACCGTCTCGATGCCCGAGGAACGCGCGTCCTGCGGCGTCTTGAACGCGACCTCGCGACCGTCCAGGAACACCTGGCCCGAATCGGGGACGAGGGCGCCGGTCAGGGCCTTGATCAGCGTCGACTTGCCGGCGCCGTTGTCGCCGATGATCGACAGCACCTCACCGGGGAACAGGTCGAGGTCGACACCGTCGAGGCCGATGACCTTGCCGAAGGTCTTGATCAGCTTGCGGGCCGAGAGGACCGTCTGGCTCGGTTCGGCCAGCACCGGCGGGTTGCCGACGCCGGTGACGGACTCGGTGGGGGTTGCGCTCATGTCAGGACCTGACCTTTCGGATCCACTGGTCGATGGAGACGGCGATGATCACCAGCAGGCCGGTGGCCAGGACGCGCCACTGGTCGTCGACGCCGGCCAGGCTGAGCCCGATCCGGAAGAAGCCGACGATCAGGGCACCGAGGATGGTCCCGACGATGGCGCCGCGGCCACCGAACAGGCTGGTGCCACCGATCACCACGGCGGTGATGGAGTCCAGGTTGGCGTCCACGATGGCGTTGGCCGACGCGGTGCCGGAGCGGCCGATCTGGATCCAGGCGGTGATCCCGTAGAGGAGCCCGGCGACCGTGTAGACGCTGAGCAGCACGCGGTCGACGCGGATGCCGACCAGGCGGGCGGCGTCGACGTCGTTGCCGACGGCGTAGACGTGCCGGCCCCAGGCGGTCTGGGACAGGCAGAACGCGACGACGAGAGCGAGCACGGCGACCAGTACCACACCGGTGGTGATCCGGAACGGGCCGAAGATGATCGGGGTGCCGGTCCAGTTGATGATGGGGGGCAGATCCCGGCGGCCGATCTCCTGGCCCCCGGAGTAGAGCAGCGCCATCGCGGTGAAGATCGACAACGTGCCCAGCGTGACGATGAACGGGGGCAGCTTCAGCCGGGTGACCAGCAAGCCGTTGATCGCACCGGCGACCACGCCGAGGCCGATTCCGAGCAGCAGCGCGAGCCAGCCGGGAAGGCCGTTCTGGTACGACAGCGTCGCCATCACCAGCGACGAGAGGATGGCGATGGCGCCGACCGACAGGTCGATGCCGGCGGTCAGGATGACCAGCGTCTGACCGATGGCCAGCGCGGCGATGACAGCGGTCTGCTGGAGGATGATGCCGATCGTGCCCGGCGCGGCGAACCGCGGGTTGAGGATCGTGAAGATGATGAAGGAGGCGATCAGCACCAGCAGCGGGCTGATCGAGGGGTGCGCGTGCAGCACGTGCTGCAGACGCTGGACCGGGGACTGCCGGCGCAGGGCGAACTGCTCAGCAGCAGTCGCCGGTGCGTGGGTATCGACGCTCATGGGGCTTCCTTGCCTTGGTGCGGACGTGAGTGCGGAGAGGACCTCGACGCGACGGACGAGGTGCAGGGTGCGGGTCGGTTGGGCACAGCCTGCAACCAAAACCCCCACACAC
>JBMDXL010000458.1:0-1592 GCA_048594465.1 Microlunatus sp.
CGGTCAGAACCTCCTGGCCGTCGTCGTCCGGGTCGGTGTCGGGTGCGTCGACGCCGATGCCGGGGTCGCTGTCGTCGGGCAGCTGGTCGAGCCGGAAGACGTAGACGCTCATCGGTCGGCGTCCCTTCCCGTTCGGCTTCGGGTCGCCGAGGGGCTTCTGGCTGCGGTACTCCTGGGAGGTCCGCTTCTGCGGCTGGCGCCAGAAGATGTTGCGCTGCTCGAGCTCGCCGAGACCGACGCGGACGTTCAGTCCACCGGCCAGCTCGCGGAACTTCTCGGTGAACGCCCAGATCTCGTTGTCGTCGTCGGCCTTGATGCCCAGCACACGGCTAGCGTTGATACCGCCCTTGGGCAGCGAGGCGCTCTGGTCGTCGCCGTACGGCTGCCGCAACGCCAGGTACTGGTCCCGGGTCGGCCAGGAGTTCGGGGCGCTGGCCAGGCTGTCCAGCAAGACCTCGATCAGCCGGTCACCGTCGGTGACATCAGGCAGGTTCGCCAGGTAGGACTCGGCGTGCGCCACGGTCTTGACGGTCAGCAGCTCGCCAGTGCCGAGCAGCTCGTCGAGCATCATCGCGCCGGCCACATGGGTCCGCATCAGGTCGCGGACCTCCTTGGCGGTCTTGCCTTCCGGCACCGACAGCCGCCGCCCGGCCGCGGCCAGCAGCTCACGGACCCGGGCCAAGGTGTAGTGCTCCAGCAGCATCTCGCCGAGGTGGCCGTAGCAGTCGACCAGCAACCCGCGGCCCTCGTCGTAGAGGCGCTTGGCGTGCTCACGGCTCGCCGTGAAGGACGGGTAGGCGAAGTCCACGATCCGCCGGTCGAGGCCGTCGAACGCGCCGCCCTCAGCGCCGGCCAGGAGTTCGCCGTTGCCGGTGGCGAACAAGATGCCGCGCCAGCTGGGGGTGCGGCCCGCCCCCCCGTCCCGGTTGCCCCGGGTACGGGAGGCGCCCTGCGTCAACGTGTAGAGCAGCACCCCCCACTCCTGCGCGGTCAGACCGGCCATCCCGGCCTCGTCGCGGAACGCCGGCAGCATCCGCAGCGACCCGAGGATCGACGGCAACCCCTTGGCGGTGGTGTTCCAGTTGTCGTACAGGTCGGTCTGGTCGCCGGTGGGGTTCCCCCAGATCGCCGCGGCGAGCTGCAGGGTCAGGGTCTTCCCGGCACCCTTGCCGCTGGTCAACGACACGACATGCGGCTGGGTGCCGACGTCGCGCAGGAACGGCGCGAACGCTGACGCGGCGATGGTGTGGGCCATCACCGTGGTGGCCTCGGCCGCGATGACTCGCCACGCCGCCAACGCCTTGTCCCGGCCGGCCGGGCTGGTCTCCATCCACCCCGACGGCAGCTTCGGCGGCAGCTGGATCCGGCCGTCGGCGGCGACCCGGGCGGCGGACTCGTGCTCAGGCACATCCTCGTGGGCGTGGTAGATGATCGCCGTGGCCACGGCCCGCACCACTGCCGGGTCCACGCTCAGCGGGACGCCGAGCTGGTTCGCCCACGAGCCGTCGTACAACATCCGCGGAGTGACCACGATCGTCGGGCTGCCGGGGGTGACCCCGATCAGGTAGTCCAGACCGGACTTGTCGTCGGCG
>JBMDXL010000459.1:0-1824 GCA_048594465.1 Microlunatus sp.
CGAGCAGGATGGCGATGTTGTCGCCGAACCGCTCCGGCCGTCCCTGACCCCCTGTCTGGCGGTGCAGCTCCGCGGCGTGCAGGTGGGCGGTGGCCACGCCCCGGCGCGAGGTGGACTCGTCCATCACGTCGTCGTGGACCAGAGCGAAGGCGTGCAACAGGTCGAGGGCGGCGCTGACCCGGACCACGTCGGCGTGCCCGACACCCCGGGCCTGCCCGGAGGCGCTGACCCAGCCGAGGTGGGCCATCACGGGGCGGATCCGCTTGCCGCCGCTGTGCACGAGCGTCTCGAGCAGGGCGGGCAGGTCGTCCTCGCCGAGCACGTCGGCGGGCTCGTCCAGCGGGGCCAGCTTGGTGGACCAGAGGTGGTGGAGATCGGCCAGCACCTCGCTGAGCTGCTGGTCGACCAGCTCCAGGTGGTGGGTGATCGAGGGTGCCTGCTCCGGACGTGGGAGGCGGGCGAGGGTGCCCGGGCCCCGGTCGGCGTCGTCGACGGCGTCCGGCAGGACCGCGTCGGCGACCGGACCGCGTGCCCCCGGCAGGCCGTTCTCTGTCGGTCGGCCGGCGTCGCTCGGTCGGCTGGTGGGGAGGGCCACGGTCGTCTCCGTCGGTCTCGAGGTCGGGCGCAGCGCGGCTCGGGGAGCCGCATCGGTCAGGAGAGCGGGTGCCCGGGGTGCTCGCGGACCTGGGCCACGGCCCAGGGACTGAACACGAAGGGAGTCGCCGAGACGGCGGCCACCAGCTGCTCCCACGGGGTCCAGGCCCAGTCCATGACTTCACCGCTGTTCGGGAGCAGCTGGGCGTCCGGATGCAACCGGCCGACGAAGACCGGGCAGATCTCGTTCTCGACGATGCCGCTCGCGTCCGTGGCCGTGTACGCGAAGTCGGGCAGGACGCAGGCCAGCTCGTCGACCTGCACGCCGAGCTCCTGCGGAAGCCGCCGGCGCACCGCGGCCTCGGGCGACTCGTCCGGAGCCGGGTGCCCGCAGCAGGTGTTGGTCCAGACCCCGGGCCACGTCTTCTTGGTCAGCGCTCGACGGGTGAGCAGGACGCGGCCAGCAGTGTCGAACAGGTAGAGGGAGAACGCCAGGTGCAGGGGCGTGGTCTCGGTGTGGACGACGGCCTTGTCCCGGGTGCCGATAGCTTCGCCCCGGTCGTTCAGCAGGACGACGGTCTCGATGGTCACCCGGAGGAGCCTAGCCGCGGTCGGACGCCTGTCGGTTCACCGAATCCAGGACACAGCGGCAGGAGCGCGGTAGTACGACCCGTACGAGGTCTTGGTCAGCGGGGCGTAGACCCAGGACGACACCACACCGGCGCTGGCGTTGATCTCGACCACGCGGGTCGGGTTGGTGGTGTTGCTGTGCATGGCCAGGAGGTAGCTGTGGATGACGTTGCCCTTGACCCCGACATCCCTGCGATAGGCCGCGGTGCCGGTGTGACCGGAGAACGTCATCTTGATGTTCGGGTACACCCTGATCAGGTTGTCGTAGAGGTACTTGGGGCTGGTGGCGCCGTAGCCGCCGTTGCTGGTGGACAGAGTCCCGTTGGCCGACAAGAAGGAGTGGGTCACCACGATGACGTTGTGCTTCGGGTGGGAGGCCACGACCTTCCTCGCCCAGGTGACGACGTCCTTGCGGGGCCACAGCTCCAGCGTGAGCACCATCCAGTTGAGACCACCGGCGCTGAACAGTGCGTACGAGTTCTCGGCGTGGCCGGGCTGGTACTCGTTGGTGCGGCGCATCCCCGGTCGGATGTACGTGTTGTAAGAGGTCGTGTCCCGGACGAGCTTCGCCGTGTTCGGCGGGTCGGCGGCGCTCCCGCC
>JBMDXL010000046.1:0-2517 GCA_048594465.1 Microlunatus sp.
GGAGAACAGCTTGTTCATCCCCGACTCGCCCCACACGTCGACACCCTGGGACCAGGACTGCAGGATCGTCATCAGCACGATCCCCCGGGATCCGTAGTGGGAGTACAGGTTCGGCAGCTCCCGCCACCGGCACACGTTCGCCGCCTCATCCAGCACGCCGAGCATCGGGACCGGCAGCCGGCCGTGCGCCGATCCCGCCGCCAGCTCCTCGGCGGCCTCCACGACGGCGACGGTCAGGGCGGTCACCAGCGGGCCGGCGGTGCCGCGGCCCTCCTTCGACAGTGAGTACAGGGTGCCGCCCGCGGCGACGAAGGCGGCCGGGTCGAACTGGGATCGGCTGTCGAAGCCACCGTTGCCCGGGGTCACCCAGGTGGCGACCTGCCGGTTGGTCAGGCAGGCGGCCATCTGCTGGGGGTCCCGTAGACGCCGCCGCGTTGCTTCTCCGGGGCGTTGATCACGCCTTCGACCTGCCGTTCGATCAACGGCACATCGTGGCGGCGGAGGATCTGCGCCGGCTCATCGTCGGTCGGTTGGGTCAGCCACCGGTACACGTCGGTGATCGGCCGACCGTCCAACGCGGCAGCGAGCAGCAGCCCGGCGAGGAGGTCCTGGCCGGCGTTGTCGAAGTACGCGTCCGCGCGGGCGCCGGGTTCGCGGGAGCCGGCGGCGAAGTGCTCGGCCAGCTTGGCCGCCTTCACCTCGTCGGTCACATAGGACAGCGGGTTCCACCACCACGACGGCTCCTCACCGGTGATGCCCTGGGGATCGAACACCCACACCGGCCCGAACGGCTCACGGACGTTCCGGGTGGCGTCGACGACGTCCCGTTTGTTCGACGTCACCAACACCGCGCCGGGGGCGTCGAGGATCGCCGGCACCGCCCGGCTCGTCGTCTTCCCCGTCCGGGGGCCCCAGATGTCGAGGTGCATGTCCTCCCACGACCCGACCAGCGGCTGGCCGCCGCGGACGGTCCTCCCGATCGGCACCCCGACCGGCCCGTCCGGCTTCCGGCTGCGCTTTTCACCCGACCAGCGGGCCGACGCGGCGGCCGCGTTGCGCTGGGACAGCGGCTCGATGTCGCGGCCGGTCCCCATCACCGCCGCGGCCCGGTCGACGCGGGACGACTGTCGCCGGCCCTGCGCCCACGCCCACACGAACAGACCGGTCACGACAACCAGCAGGACGCCGGCGCCGGCGAGGATCCAGGTGCCTGATGCGGGCCACGCCACCCGGCCGGTGAACAGGCCGATCACCACGGCGAACGGGTCCGACGGTAGGCCGTCAGCGGTGCCGTCGACCGCGTGGCCGAGCCGGACCGCGGCGTACAGGCTGCCGCCGCCGAGCAGGGCGACGAGGACGAACACCAGCAGCCCAACCGTCTCCCCCGAAAGGGAGCCCGGGTCGGCCCGCCGGTTGCTGGTGCCGCTCACGTCAGCGGGCCTCCGGCTTCGGACGTGTCGACGTCGGCGTGGAGGTCGACGCCGGTGACCGGCTCGAGGACCTCCTCGACCGGCTCGGGGTCGATCTGGCGTTGCCCGACCCGCGAGATCGCGTGCCACAGCCGATTGGTGTCGCTGGTCGCCTTCTCCACCTCAGTCAGCTGGACCCGGACCGGGATGCCCGGCCGGCCGCCGACCTTGATCAGGAACTTCCCCCGGCCAGGCGGCTCGGTCTCCCGGCCGGTCTTGGCGTCGAACGTGGGCGGGCTCGACCAGCCCTCCAGCATCGACTGCTCAACCTGGGACAACCGGATCACCCGGGTCAGGTCGGGCATCTCCGCGGCCGGGAGCCCGCCGCAGATGACCATGCCGGCCCGCTCAACCAAGCCGGCGGCCTTCATCCGGTCCTCCTCGGTCGGCAACGACAAGAGGTCCTTCATGGTGTGCGTGATCATGGCGACCCCGACCCCAAACTGCCGGTTGAGCCGAGTGAGGGAGTCGACCCGGTCGACCATGCCGCTGCCCGAACGCAGCGCCTGCCACAGCTCGTCCAGGACCACGAAGTAGTGCCGCTGCGGTTCCAGGCCCGCGTCGGCCAGCGCGTGCGCCACGTTGACGGTGGCGAAGCCGCTCGACCAGCACGCCAGCAACGCCGCGGCCCGGAGGTCTCCGTCGGTCTCCTTGAACCCGGAGATGTCGTAGACGACCGGCCGGTCGCGGCGCATCGGGTTCGTGGTCGGCTGGGAGAACGTCGACCCGAGCCGGCCGCCGCGGGTCAGGCTGATCAGCGACTGCTCCAGGCCGCGGGTGATCCGCTGATACTCCTCGATCGAGCCGCGGTCGACGGCCACCTCACGGAGCTCGGCGGGGGCCTCCTGGACCACGGCCAGCAGATCGGCGAGCACCGGCGGATGGTCGGTGACCTTCTGGTCGAGCAGCCGGATCGCCTGGTCGAGCAGGGACTCCTCGACGTCGTTCGGTGACTGCTTCCGCAGGATCGTCAGCAGCGCTGACACGATGGTCAGGCGGCGACCGTGGGCGTCGGCCTCGACCTCGTCGGCCAGGCCGTGGTGGCCGG
>JBMDXL010000460.1:0-3095 GCA_048594465.1 Microlunatus sp.
CGACGCGCTGGTCCGTCGGACGCTGGCCGACCTCCGCACGGCCGCGCAGTCGACCACCGGGAACCTGGTGCCGCCGATGCTGGCCGCCGCCCGCGCCGAGGCCACGCTGGGGGAGATCTGCGACGTGCTCCGCGACGAGTGGGGCACCTACACCGAGACCGCGAGGTTCTAGGATCCCGCGTTCGCACACTTCCCCCGCGTTCGCGCACCCGGCACGGTGTGCGAACGCGTATGCGATGTGCGAACGGGTTGTCCACAGGCTGAATCCGGCATTGAGCACTGTCCACAGACACGGTGCCGGGGGATGGACCCACTGGCAAGCGCCTGGTGTGCTGTCCGGCATGGCGGAAGTGAAGCGAGCGGCGGAGCTGGTGCGGCAGGGCATCGGGCACGCCGAGCTGGCCCGGATGGCACGCTCAGGGGAGCTCCGGCGGATCCGCCGCGGCGGTTACGCGTTCGGCCCGGACCTCGGTGAGTTCGAGGACGGAGAGCGGCACATCGAGCTGATCAGGGCGAGCATGGGCGGTCTCTCCGCGGACGCCGTGCTGAGCCACACCTCGGCCGCCGTCCTGCACGGACTGCCGACGTGGCGCGATGAGCTGCGTCGCGTCCACGTCCTCCGCGCACGCGACTACGGGGGTCGGATCGGACACGTGGTGCACGTCCATCCGAGCGTGGTGCCGGATGACCAGGTGGTCGAGATCGACGGCTGGCGGGTCACCAGCCTGGCGCTCACCGTGGTCGACCTCGGTCGCACCCTGTCCCTCTTCCGGTCGGTCCCGCTCGGCGATGCTGCGTTGGCCTCCGGACTGCCTCCTCAGGCGCTCGCCGACGCCCTCGCGGCGAGTCGACGTCGTCACGGCGTGGGTCGCGCTCGGCGGATGGTCGCCATGCTGGATGGGCGGAGCGAGTCGGTGGGCGAGTCCTGCAGTCGGGTTGTCATGGTGCAGGTTGGGCTCCCAGTGCCCGAGCTCCAGTTCGAGGTCGTCGATCCGGACGGGCACCTCGTCGGCCGCAGCGACTTCTGCTGGCGTGCGACCAGGACGCTCGGCGAGTTCGACGGACAGGTGAAGTACGGCCGGCTGCTACGGCCCGGTCAGGACGTCGGCGCCGTCGTCGCCGCCGAGAAGGAGCGTGAGGACCGCCTCAGGGATGAGGGCTTTCAGATGGTCCGGTGGACCTGGCCCGACCTGTCCCACCCCGAGGTGCTCCGGCGACGGATCGTACGGGCGCTGGGGCGCGGTGCTCGAGCGGCCTGACGGCCGACGTTCGTACGTTGCCCACGCACACCGTGCGGGTCAGCGAACGCGTACGGGATGGGCGAACGCGAAACCTGGCTAGGAGACACGGGGTTCCCGCAGCGGCCAGCCGTGACCGGCGAGCCGCTCGCGCACCCGCTGGACGTCGGCCTCCCGCGGCAGCTCGTCGGTGATCCGGGTGATCACCGTGCCGATGTCGATGTTGTCCACCGGCAGCTCACCGGACTCGATCAGCTCGTGGGTGACCGCCCGCACCTCGTCGTTGCTGAGGCGGCGGGAGAGGACGGCGAGGAGGGGGATGTAGTCGCTCTCGGGCACCCCCTCGGGGTACCCGGCGCGCAACCAGCTCACGATCGAGCCGAGGAATCCGGGCAGCGGCATTCGTCAGATTCTAGTGTCGGGGCTCTACTTGGCGAAGAGCTGCTTGCCGAAGATGATCACCACGATGCCGAAGAGCACACCGAGGATGCACAGGCCGAAGGCCAGGGCGGCGCCGGTCTTGCCGGCCACGCTGGCCACGGTGCCGTCGGTGCTGGCGTTGGTGGCTCCGGCCGGAGCCGGCACCCGGCCCCGCTCCAGGGAGCGCATGCCGATCGAGAACAGGGCGGGGATGCCGGCGCCGAGCAGCAGCCCGACGGCCAGCACCTGCCACAGCGCGCTGAAGGCCTGGGTCAGGATCTCCATGGTCAGTTCCTCTCGGACCGGGCGCCGACGGTGACGGGCTCGGGTGCACCGGCGGCGTCGGAGACGGCCAGGCCGCCCTCCCACTCGGCGTTGACGTTGTCGGGGTTGATCGCGGTACGCCGCGAGCGGACGAACATCGCGCTGGCCGCGGCGATCAGCAGGGCGAAGACCACGGCGATGCCGGCCGCGCCGCCGATGCCGTGGGCGAGGAACCAGCACAGGGCGCCGACGGCGGCGGCCGCCGGCAGGGTGGTCACCCAGGCGACCACCATCCGGCCGGCCACACCCCAGCGGACCTCGGCACCGCGCTTGCCGACGCCGGAACCGAGGATCGAGCCGGTGGCCACGTGGGTGGTGGACAGCGCCATGCCCAGGTGGCTGGAGGACAGGATGATCGCCGCGGAGGCGGTCTCGGCCGCCATGCCCTGCGGCGAGTGGATCTCGACCAGGCCCTTGCCCAGGGTCCGGATGACGCGCCAGCCGCCGATGTAGGTGCCGGCGGCGATGGCCAGGGCGCAGGCCGCCTTGACCCAGAACGGGATCGAGTCGGTGCTGGTCCAGCTCCCGTACGCGATCAGCGCGAGAGTGATGACCCCCATCGTCTTCTGCGCGTCGTTGGTGCCGTGGGCCAGCGAGACCAGGGAGGCGGAGCCGATCTGGCCCCAGCGGAAGCCGGCGTCACGCCGCGCCTCGGGGATCTTGGCCACCAGTCGGTAGACCAGCCAGGTGCCGATGCCGGCGACCAGGCCGGCGACCAGCGGGGCGAACAGTGCCGGCAGCAGGATCGAGCTGACCACGCCGCTCCACTTGACCCCACCGAGGCCGAGGGCGGCGATGGCGGATCCGATCAGACCGCCGAAGAGGGCGTGCGAGGAGGAGGACGGCAGACCCAGCAGCCAGGTGGCCAGGTTCCACAGGATGCCGCCGACCAGGCCGGCGAACACGATCGTCAGGATGGGTGTCCCCATCAGACCGGCGATCGGGGCTCCGCTGCTGTCTTGGATGGACACGACCTTGTTGCTGACGGTCAGGGCCACCTCGATGGAGAGGAACGCGCCGACCAGGTTCAGGACGGCGGAGAGGGCCACGGCCACCTTGGGCTTCAGGGCGCCGGTCGCGATGGACGTGGCCATCGCGTTACCGGTGTCATGG
>JBMDXL010000461.1:0-4118 GCA_048594465.1 Microlunatus sp.
CGCGACGCACAGGCCGTGGGCCGGCTCGCGGGAGCAGCGGTGCTGCGAGTGCTGGCCGGCGACCCCGCCACGCTCCTGCACGCACCTTCGGCTGTCCTCGTCGAACGTGCCAGCACCGGGAGAGCCGAGATCGACTCGTAACATCGATAATTTATGTAAGCCCTTGACGGGCTCGTTCGATGCAGGGATGCTTGCCGCAGTCGTCGTTCGACGGCGCCTCCTCGGAGGTCACCCGGCAAAGGAGCCTGGCCGTTGTCTCAGCCCTCATCCCCTGCCCGTCGCTCGTCGCGATGGCGTCATGCCGCAGCCGTAGCCGCGGTCGCCGTCACCGTCCCGATCGCCACGGTGTCCCTGTCCGCCTCCGATGCGACGGCGCTGCCCTCCTTGAACGCCGAGTTCGTCACCCGTGAGGGAACGCAGCTGCGGCTGGAGGGTGAGCGTTTCGTCGCCAGCGGCGCCAACATCTACTGGCTCGGTCTCGACGAGAACGTCGGCGGGGTCGACTTCCCGACCTACTTCCGCATCAAGGACGCGCTGGACACCGCCAAGCAGCTGGGCGTGAACGTCGTGCGGTCGCACATGATGACCTCCACCGGCCAGGACAACGCCAATCCGCTGGCCCTCATGCCCGAGCTGGGGGTCTACAACGAGGACGCGTTCAAGACGATCGACTACGCGATCGCCTACGCCGGCAGCATTGGAGTGCGCCTGATCCTCCCGCTCACCGACGAGTGGAGCTACTACCACGGCGGGCACCGCGATTTCACGACGCCGCTGGGGTTGGAATCCGACGCTTTCTACACCGCGCCCGAGGCGGTCGCGGCCTATCAGCAGTACGTCGACGTCATCCTCTCGCGCACGAACGCGCTGACCGGCGTCAAGTACGTCGACGATCCCACCGTGCTGGCGTGGGAGCTCGGCAACGAGCTGGAGGGCATGACGCTCGAGTGGATCAACGAGAACGTCGACTTCATCCGCGACCGCGCCCCTCAGCAGCTCGTGGCAGCCGGCCGCCGCTTCGACATCGACCCCGACACCCTTCAGGCCCCCCACCTCGACATCGTCGACGTGCACTACTACCCCCCGACCGCTGAGAAGATCCGCGCTGACGCGGCCACCGTCGCGGCTGCCGGGAAGGTCTACATCGGCGGCGAATACGCCTCCACCGCAGCCACCGACGCAGTCCTGCAGCCCGCAGCCAGCGACCCCAACGTCTCGGGCATGTTCTTCTGGTCGCTCTTCGGCAACAACGACCGTGGCGGCCTGGTCCCCCACGACGATGGCTTCACGCTGCACTACCCCGGTACCACCGACCGGATGCGCACCTCGGTCCAAGCAGTCCAGGCCTCGAGCACGGCCCTCGGCCTCGCGGTCGACACCCTGGAGATGGACGCCCCCCTCATCACGGCCATCGAGCAGTCCAACGGGATCAACCGAATTGCTTGGCGGGGTACGGCGGGCGCCGTGGGTTACCGCGTCGAGCGCTCCGTGGACAACGCGTCCTGGCAGGCGATCTCGGGCACGGTAGGCGCCGAAGCCTCGCCGGTCACCGACCTCGACTCTTCAGCCGGCGCCACCTACCGGGTGGTGGCTATCGCTCCCGCCGGTGCCACAACCGCTTCTACACCCGTGAAAGCCGCGGCGATCGGAGCCGTCCTGGTCGACCCGCTGGCTGACTGGAAGCTCACAGCCGGCCACGAGAACGCTGAGATCGTTCCGCCCAGCGGCGCTCTGGCCAGTGGAGCAGCCTCGGCGGAGTGGAACGTCAGCGGGATCACCGAGGCGTCCTTCCAGCTGTCCAGCACCACCGGCGTCACCTTGAGCGTCAGCAACGACGGTCAGGACTGGGTGGAGATCCCCACCACAGGCAACGCCGACACGATCACCGGCAGCGACATCGGCCGCGACTTCGTCCGCATCTCCTGGTCAACCGGCGCCACGCTCGAGCGAGCCACCATCACCAGCGGTGCGGAACCGGTCGCCATCCTCGACCAGCTCAACGACTTCTCCCTGTCCCACGCCCACACCGGAAGCCTGTCCTTCGACACCGGCAACCCGGGGCTGTTCGAGGGCGACACCTCACGCCTGAAGCGAGACGCGGACGACGGCAACGAGTCGGTCACGTGGACCTACGACGACATCAGCGGCGTCGACATCACGGCTTTCGCCTGGCCCGATCAGCCGACGACGCCTCTCACCCTGGAGGTCTCCACGGACGGGCTCACCTGGCGCGGGACCGAGGCCGAGGTTCTGGGTGGCGCGGGCAACTGGCGCAAGTTCACCTACCGGCTGCGCGACCTCACCAACGTCAACTACGTACGAGTGTCCTGGCCGAACACCGGCGGAGAGGTGTGGACGCCCCAGCTGTCCCAGGCACAGATCTACTCGCCCAACGCCCCCGAGCTCACCGCACCGGCAGCCGTGGCCCTCACCGCACCGGAGAACAACCTCACCGATGTGCAGTCGGTGCCTACCTTCTCCTGGGAGACCGACCCGGCCGCGGCCTACTACCGCTTCACGCTGTCCCGCAGCAGCGACCTGGCCGACGCTGTCCACACCCAGACGGGCCTGTTCGTCAACAGCTACCAGCCGGCGATCGACCTGAACCCTCAGACTCGGTACTACTGGCAGGTCGAGGCCGTCAACGGCATCGGTTCGGGAGCCTCGGAGGTGCGGACCTTCACCACGGCCGCGCTGCCGACCGAGCCGCTCATCATCGAGGACTTCGAGTCGTACGCCAGCGATGAGGCCCTCGCTGCGGCCTACCCCCGCAACACCGGTGGCGGCACCGTCACTCCGACCCTGACTCCCAACGAGGTGACCGGCACCACGGCCGCGCGATTCGCGTTCGCCCTGGGCGACCCCGGATACGCCGGAGTGATCCGAACTCTGCCGGCTCCCCAGAACTGGTGGGGCTATCGAGGACTCGGTCTGACACTGGATGCGCCCGTGGGCGCCTCCATCAGCCTGCAGTTCGTCGCAGCCGGCGGCTACTGGGAGAGCACTGTCGAGGTCACCGAGGCCGGGCCACAGCAGTTGGAAGTCGACTTCGACGACTTCGCCCCACCCGCCTGGGCAGGCGAAAGCACGCTGGACCTGTCCTCGGCAACCCAGTTCGCCATCTACGTCTCCGACGTCCCTGACGGCGACCTCGTGATCGATGACGTGATGGCGCTGGCACCCCTGCCCGTGGTTGTAGAACCCAGCCCGGAGCCCACCGACCCCGAGCCCACACCGGACCCGACCTCTCCAGACCCGACTTCCGCCGAGCCCACCGCGCCCCAGCCCACCGATCCCACACCGAGTGACACCCCGAGCTCGTCCGGCACTGGCTCAACGGCCGAGGGCCAGGCAAAGGGGAACCTCGCGGCCACCGGCGCAGGCATCGGAGCAGGGGTCATGACGGTCGTTGCTCTCGCCCTCGTCTCCATCGGGATTGCGGCCCGTCGCCGGACCCACACCGATTGGACCCTTTGACCCCACGTCCACGCAGCCGTGGACGTTCACACCCAAGGAGAACCATCAGATGAACAAGCGATTCACTGTGCTGGCCGCCCTGAGCGCGGCCACAGCCCTCGTACTGGCCGGCTGCTCCGGTGGCACGTCGGAGCAGAGCTCTGACGGCGAACCCAGCGGAGACATCACGGTCCTGACCAACCGCACCGACCTGGTCGACACCGTCTTCGCCGACTACGCCGAGCAGTTCAACGAGACCTACCCCGACGTCACGGTCAACTTCGAGGCGCTCACGGACTACGAGGGTGACGTCCGCATCCGCCTCAACTCCCGTGACTACGGCGACGTCCTGCTGATCCCCGCCTCCAACGTCTCGCCCAACCAGTTCGCGGACTTCTTCGAGCCGCTGGGCACCGCCGAGGAGCTCAGCGAGACCTACCGCTACGTCAACTCCGGCACCTTCGACGGAACGGTCTACGGACTGGCGACCTTCGGATCTGCCATGGGCTACGTCTTCAACCGAGACGTGTGGACCGAGGCTGGGATCACCACGCCCCCCACCACCGAGGAGGAGTACCTCCAGGCCCTCCAGGCCATCAAGGACAACGGAGTCACCCCCTACTACACCAACTACGCCGACGGCTGGCCGCTGGACACCCTGG
>JBMDXL010000462.1:0-3786 GCA_048594465.1 Microlunatus sp.
CCGCGCTCGCGGTGCGTGCGTCCGCCCTACGGCGCGACGAACGCCGCGGTCCGCTCGGCGATCGAGCGGACCGGAGCCCACCAGGTGCTGTGGACGGTGGACTCCCGCGACTGGACGAAGCCCGGCGTGCGCACCCTCGAGCAGCTCGGCTCGAGCCGCTTGGTCCGGCCCGGCAGCATCGTGCTGATGCACGACGGCGGCGGCGACCGGACCCAGACGGTCGCGGCGCTGCCCACGATCATCGCCGACCTGCACGCCCGCGGCTACCAGGTGCGTGCCCTCCCCTCCTGCTGACGGTCCCTCCTGCCGGCCAGCCACGAACCCTCAGCGCTCGGGTTGGCAGCGCGGGCACCAGTAGCTGCGCCGCTCCTGGCCGAGCGGACCGAACTCCTCGGTGCGGATGGTGGTGCCGCAGCGCCGGCAGGGCTGCCCGGGCCGCTCGAACACGTACGTCCGGCGGCCGTTGCGGAGATCGCCGGTGGTCGACTGCTCGGCCCGGACCTTGTTGGCGTTGATGAGCAGGTGCGCTCGGCGCACCACCCGGGGCAGGGTGGTGACCTGGCCGACAGGCGTCCGCGGGTGCAGACCCTGGAGGAACAGCAGCTCGGACCGGTAGAGGGTGCCGAGACCGGCCAGGTTTCGTTGGTCAAGCAGCGCCTCCCCGATGGAGGTGTCCGGTCGGTCCCGGATGCGGCGGAGTGCCTCGTCGGGATCCCAGTCCGGACCCAGGAGGTCCGGGCCCAGGTGCCCGACGACGTCGTCCTCCTCGGCGGTCGGCAGCAGCTCCACCACCGGCAGCCGGTAGCCCACGGCGTCGGTCGCCGCCGTGGCCAGCACGGCCCGGATCTCGTGATCGGGTCCGCCGGACCAGCGCCGGCCGCTCGGGTACGTGCGCCACGCCCCCTCCATCCGGAAGTGGGTGTGCAGGGTCCAGCCGTTGTCGAAGCGGAACAGCTGGTGCTTGCCCCGGGAGGTCACGTCGCGCACCGTGACCCCGGTCAGGTCGGTGGTCGCCAGACTCGGCACCCGGAACTCGCTCCGGGTCAGCTGCTCCCCGCCCAGCAGACCGTGCAACCGACGGCAGGCGCGCCAGACGGTGTCACCCTCCGGCATCGGCCCGCCCACCCAGGGCCCGCAGCATCACCGTCACCCAGGTGCGCCAGGGTCGCCATCCCTCGGCCAGCTGCTCGAGCTCCGCGGCGTCCACGGAGCGACCGTACGTCGCCTCCAGGTGCTCGAGCACCTGGGGCTCGGTGGCCAGCACGTCGGTGAGACCGCAGGCGCGGACGGCGATCAGGGCGCTGTAGAAGGGCCCGATGCCGGGCAGCCGCTGCAGCTCGGTGCGCGCACCGTCGACGCCGAGGGAGGTGAGGTGGTCGACGGCGAGGTCGCCCCGCTGGGCGGCCTGGGCGACGGCGTGCAGCCGCGGGATGCGGTCCGCCGGCAGCCCCGGGAGCTGGTCGACCGCCAGCAGGCGCGACGGGCTCGGGACCACCGGCACCGGCTGCCCGGCGACGGTCAGCACGGTCCCGTACGTCTCCGCGAGCCGTTGCCGGAGCGCGATGCCCTGACTGCGCGGGCGGCGGGCGCTGACGATCGACCAGATCGCCGCCTCGTACGGGGAGTGGAAGTTCGCCGGGCGGAAGCCGGGGGCCCGGGCGAAGACCGGGGCGAGCACCGGGTCCGCCCGGCAGAGCGCCGCGTACGCCGCCCCGTCGGCGTCGGCGGAGACGACCCTCGCCACCTGAGCCACCACCCGGGTGGGGTCTACCGGCGGACCCGCGGTCTCCTCCACCGTCACCGCGAGGACGTCACCGTCCTGGCGGAGCGCCACACCGGCCTGGGTCTCGTGGTCACCGTCCACGCAGAACCCCAGCCGCATCACCCCGTCGAAGCTGTCCTCGTCGCGGTGCCCGAAGCCCATCAGGGCGACCTCGCGCAGGTCGTACGGTCCGCGCAGCGGCACCTCGATCGTGGTCATGGCGCCATGCTGGCAGCCACCCCTGACAGAGGTTCCCGACCGGGTCAACGCCCGTGCGTCACCGCGATCACCGCCGACACGCTCGACAGCGCCGCCGCCATCGTGGTCCTGGCGACCGCCTCGCCGGTGGCCGACGCACCCCAGTCACCACGCTCGAGCTCCTGGCCCCGGGTGAGGACCGTCCCCGACCAGGGGATGTCCCGGTGCAGCGCCGGCAGGCTGCCGCTCGCCGAGAGAAGCGCTGCCAGCGCGGCCGTCCGACGGGTGGGCTCCGCACCCTCGGTCAGCACCGGGCGGACGGCGTCCACCAGCTCGCGTCGACGCGAGGTGCCACCGGCCGACAGGCGGGTGAAGGGCAGGATCCCGAGCACCCGCCCCTGCTCGCGACGGATGTGCCCGGCCAGGACGAGACGATCGAGCAGCGGACCGCGCAACGGTGGACCGATCTCGGCGAGGAGCACCTGGGCCGTCTGCGGTGTGGTGGTGAGGCGATCCCAGGGCTGCCGCAGCAGCGGGTCGTCGGGCCGAGTTCCGGGGACGGCTCGCACCCGCCGCCCGGTGAGGGTCATCCGCTCCTCTGCCTCGATGTGGCCCCCGAGCGCGAGGTCGGCGAGACCGGCGCCGCCGAGGGTGTAGAACAGCGTGCCCTCCCCGGCGATGGTCCCCGACAGCGGATCGAACAGCAGCAGGAGCAGATCTTCAGCCAGGAGGGGCACCGAGCTCACGACGCGACCCCCAGGATCGCCGGCACGATCAGCGAGTACGCGTTGTTGACCGCGTGCACGATCACCCCCGGCCAGATCGACCCGGTGCGGCGCAGCAGCAGGGCGGCGACGACACCGACGACGAAGGCGACGGGCAGGATGTAGGTGATGCCGTGCGCCACGGCGAAGATCGCCGAGCTGCCGAGGACCGCGACCCACGGGCCGTAGCGGGCCAGACCGTTGGTGAGCACACCGCGGAACAGGAACTCCTCGCCGATCGGGGTCAGGACGGCGCCAAGGGCCAGCACAGCGACGAAGGCGAGCCCGCCGGCCGCCGCCGACGCCTGGTAGTCGGCTTGCAGGTTGCTCGGCGGCCCGGTCAGCACGACCACCAGGACGGTCACCGCGATGTTGGTCACGATGACGCCGAAACCGAGGCCGACCGAGATCAGCAGCCATCGTGGCGAGACCCGGCGCACCCCGAGCTCCCGCACGTCATGGACGCGGAGCCACAGCACGACGGCGAAAGCGCCCAACGGAGCGAGCCCGGAGACGGCGTACTGGACCAGGCCCGGCAACCAGACCGGACCGTCCGGCACCGACAGGATCAGCGCGATCCCGAGACCGTAGAGGACTGCGGCGGCCAGGGCCGCGATGCCCAGCTCGGGCCAGCCGATCCGACTCCGCGGACCGTTCAGGGTGTCGAGCTGTAGGGCTGGCTCGCTGCTCATCGTCGGGATCCTCCGTCGTTAGTACAGTGTGCTAGGCGGAGCCGATGCTAGCACGGTGTACCGGTACGCTGTACTAGGTCGCCGCCCGGCAGGCCACTGACGAAAGAGGGACATGAGCGACACACGGGCGAAGATCGTCGCCGCGGCCCGCGAGCTCGTCTTGGACGGCTCCACCTCCGGGCCCAGCGTCCGCGCCGTCGCCGCCCGTGCGGGCGTCGGCGCCAGCACCCTCCGCCACCACTTCCCCACGCAGCCGGCCCTGATGGAGGCGGTCATGGCGGCCGTCTACGCCGACGCGATGCCCGACGAACGCATCGGCGATGCGTCGGTGCCGGCCGGCGAGCGGCTGGTCGAGTGCCTGACCAACCTC
>JBMDXL010000463.1:0-3737 GCA_048594465.1 Microlunatus sp.
GGTCTCCTCCTCGATCGCGGCGAGGATCTCCGGGTACTGCTTCTCGTACTCCTCGGAGTGGTCGACCGGGTCGATGCCCTGGTCGCGGAGGACCTTGTCGGCCAGGAACTCGGGGTTGCCGCCGAGGATGATGTCGGTGCCACGGCCGGCCATGTTGGTGGAGACGGTGACCGCGGCCTTGCGCCCGGCCAGGGCGACGATGGCCGCCTCGCGCTCGTGCTGCTTGGCGTTCAGCACCTCGTGCTTGACGCCCGCCTTCTTCAGCATGCCGGACAGGATCTCGGACTTGGCCACCGAGGCGGTGCCGATCAGGACCGGCTGGCCCTTCTCGTGCCGCTCCGCCACATCGGCGACGATGGCGGTGAACTTGGCTTCCTCGGTGCGGTAGATCAGGTCGCGCTGGTCGGCCCGGATCATGTCCTTGTTGGTGGGGATGGGCACCACGCCCAGGCCGTAGATCTTCTGGAACTCGGCCGCCTCGGTCAGCGCGGTGCCGGTCATCCCGGACAGCTTGTCGTACATCCGGAAGTAGTTCTGCAGCGTGATCGTGGCCAGCGTCTGGTACTCCTCGCGGATCTGCACCCGCTCCTTGGCCTCGATGGCCTGGTGCAGGCCCTCGTTGTAGCGGCGCCCGACCAGCGTGCGACCGGTGTGCTCGTCGACGATCAGGATCTCACCGTCGAGGTTGACGTAGTCCCGGTCGAGCTTGAACAGCTCCTTGGCCTTGATGGCGTTGTTCAGGTAGGAGATGAGCGGGGTGTTGGCCGACTCGTAGAGGTTGTCGATGCCCAGCCGGTCCTCGACCACGTCGATACCGGCCTCCAGGATGGAGACGGTCTTCTTCTTCTCGTCCACCTCGTAGTGCCGGTCCCGCTCCAGCCGGTTGACCAGCTTGGCGAAGGTCGGATACCACTCGTGGGAGTCCTCCGCCGGTCCGGAGATGATCAGCGGGGTGCGGGCCTCGTCGACCAGGATCGAGTCGACCTCGTCGACGATGGCGAAGTGGTGGCCCCGCTGCACGCACTCGTCCAGCGTCAGCGCCATGTTGTCGCGCAGGTAGTCGAAGCCGAACTCGTTGTTCGTCCCGTACGTGATGTCGGCGTTGTAGGCGCGACGGCGGGCCGCCGGGTCCATCTGGGACAGGATCGCGCCGACCTCGAGACCGAGGAAGTGGTGGATCCGGCCCATCTGCTCGGACTGGAACTTGGCCAGGTAGTCGTTCACGGTGATGACGTGGACGCCCTTGCCGGTGAGTGCGTTCAGGTAGGACGGCAGCGTGGCGACCAGGGTCTTGCCCTCACCGGTCTTCATCTCCGCGATGTTGCCCAGGTGGAGCGCCGCGCCGCCCATCAGCTGGACGTCGAAGTGCCGCTTGCCCAGCACCCGACGGCTCGCCTCCCGCACCGTGGCGAACGACTCGGGCAGCAGCGAGTCCAGGCTCTCGCCGTTCTCCAGCCGCTGCTTGAAGTCGGCGGTCTGACCGATGAGCTCCTCGTCGCTCATGGCGACGAAGTCCTCCTCGATCGAGTTGACCTGGTTGGCGATCTGCTTGAGCTGCTTGAGGATCTTGCCTTCCCCGAAGCGGAGCAGCTTGTCCATCAAAGCCACGTGAACTGGTCCCTCACTCGATCGGCACCGGGCGCGCCCGGTCTGGTCGGACCGGTGCACTCGCGAAACCCCTCACGACTTAGCACCGGACGCGACCCCCATGGTAGGCCGTCCGTCGCAGACGGACGCGAGCCTCGGCCCCAGATCGCCGTGCGGGACGACCTCGACGGCCTCCAGACCCAGCCAGCCGGCCATGACGGTCAGCTCGTCGGCCAGCGCCGCGGTGGTCGCTCCCGCCTCGGCCGACGGCTCCAACCAGGCCGAGTTGACGCGGAGGACGCCGGTGACGCGGTCGGCCTTGAGGTCCACCCGGGCCACCATGGCGTCGTCGAGCAGGAACGGGTAGACGTAGTAGCCGTGCACCCGTTTGGCGGGCGGCACGTAGATCTCGATCCGGTAGCGGAAGTCGAACAGCTGCTCGAGCCGGCGGCGCTCGAAGACCAGGGAGTCGAACGGGCTCAGCAGCGCCCGGGTCGCGATCCGCCGGGGCACCCGGGCGGTGTGCCACAGGTAGATCCCGGTCTCGGCCCATCCGGGCACGGCCACCGGCAGGAGCTCGCCGGTCTCGACCAGCGTGGCGATCGCGGCCCGGGCCCGGGCGGTGGAGATCCGGAAGTAGTCGGCCAGGCACCGGCTCGTGCCGATCCCCAGCGCCTGCGCGGCCCGGCGCACCAGGACGACATCGGCCTCCTCGCGCGACGGGGTGGGCTGGGCCAGGACGGCCGGTGGCAGCACGCGCTCGGTCAGGTCGTAGCGGCGCTCGAACTGGCGGTTCCGACCCGCCGCCGAGATCTCGCCGCACCAGAACAGCCACTCCAGACAGGTCTTGACCGACGACCAGTTCCAACCCCAGTGGTCCCGACGGCGCTCCTCGTGGTGCTCGATCTCGCGCGCGGTGAGGGGTCCCCGGTCGGCCAGCTCCGAGCGGACGTCGGTGACGAGCCGGGGCTGCTCCGCCTGGATCCGCTGCATCCGACCCCAGGCGTCCTCGGCGGCGGCCGCCATCCGCCAGCGCAGCGCCGGCTGCAGGCCGACGTCGATCAGGCTGGCCTCGTGCCCCCAGTACTCGAACAGCCGTCGCGGGGGTCGCTGGGCCGCGCGGTGCAGCAGCTCGACGTCGTACGGGCCGAGTCGGGAGAACAGCGGCAGGTAGTGGGCGCGGGCGACGATGTTGACCGAGTCGATCTGGAACTGGGCCAGCCGGCCGATGGTGGCCTGCACGTCGCGCATCCCCACCCGGTCGGGCCGCGGGCGGCCGAACCCCTGGGCGGCCAGGGCGATCCGCCGCGCCTGCCGGAGACCGAGTCGTTCCCGTCGCTGCACCGCACCGCCGCTCATCCACCGGAGGCTAGGACACGGCACCCACAGTCGCTCGTCGGAGCCGGCCCCACCCCGTCGGTCAACGACCCTTGACGAGACACTTGCATTTTGCAAGTGTGTGGCCATGAGCCTCTTCCTCACCGGCCCGGTCGCCGACGTCGAGCGCGCCACCGCCTTCTACACCGCTCTCGGGTGGACCCTCAACGCCGAGATGTCGGACCACAACGTGTCCTGCTTCGCCATCGCCCCCGAGCAGTACGTCATGCTCGGCAGCCGGGAGATGTACGCGAGCGTGGGTGGGGTCGACGCGCTGATCGGCGGACCCGACACGCCTTCGAAGATCACGGTCTCGTTCGACCTGGGCAGCCGCGCGGCGGTGGACGAGCTCGTCGAGCGCGCCGGCGCGGCCGGCGGACGGGTCGGCGACACCGACGACTACCCCTTCATGTACCAGCGCCAGTTCGACGACCCCGACGGCTACCACTACTCGCCGTTCTGGATGAAGGCGGACGCCGACCCGACCGCGTGAGCGATCTCGCCGCGGCCCTCGAGAGCGTCGGAGCACGGTGGGCCCTGCTGATCGTGGAACGGCTGCTCGACGGGCCGCAGCGCTACGGCGACCTGCACCGCGACCTCGGTGTGCCGACGAACATCCTCGCGACGCGCCTGCGCGAGCTCGAGGTCGCCGGCGTTCTCGTCCGCCTGCCGCTCCGGCACAACACCCGGGCCTATGCCCTCACCGAGCGCGGCCTCGCGCTCCGGGAGGCGATCGCGGCGCTCGGAGCCTGGGGCCGGGGCGACCCCGAGGA
>JBMDXL010000464.1:0-4207 GCA_048594465.1 Microlunatus sp.
CCTGCCGTACAGCCGGAGTCCCGAGCGGGCCGTCGCCCGCTACGGGTTCGCGCCGGCCGGTGAGGTCGACTACGGCGGGGTGCGCTTCCGGCAGTACCGGCTCACCCGGGCGGCGTGGTCAGCAGGATCACACTCCTGAGCGTGGTCCCGGCCGCGGCCGTGCCCTTAGCATGAGCGCACCGCGTCTCAGTTAACACGGGCGACCAGCCGCGATCCGGCGAAGCACCCGCATGCTCGGAATGTCGCAACGTGGCGCCGTTCACCTCCGTCCCCGGGCCCCTGCTCCAGGTGGTCCGGCCATGCGCTGGAGCCGCCACGTGAACGACCTCCGGATCGGCCTCTACGACCCCGCCCGCGAGTCCAGTGCCTGCGGCGTCGGGTTCCTCACCCGCAAGGACGGCCGCCAGGACCACGACGTCATCGTCCGCGGTGAGCAGGCGCTCTGCGCCATCCCGCACCGCGGTGGCATGTCGTCGGAGGGGGTGGGCGACGGCGCCGGCGTGAGCGTCGACCTCTCGGTCCGCTTCTTCAGCGCCCTGACCGGTCGCGAGCTGGTGGCCGGCACGTTCGGGGTGGCCAACCTGTTCCTGCCCACCGACCCCGCGTACGCCGAGGAGGGGCGGGACATCGTCCGTGCGGCCCTGGAGCACCAGGGTCTGGAGGTGCTGGTGGAGCGGACCGTCCCGGTGGACGACGCCGCCCTCCGCCCCGCCGCGATCGCGCTCCAGCTGCCGATCGTGCAGTGGGTCTTCGTCGCCCCGGCCGCGACCACCCGGACCGAGGTCGACCGGGCCGCCAACGCCGCCCTGCTGGAGATCGAGCAGAGCGCGTACGAGCGGGCCGAGCTCGCCGGTCTCTACCCGCTGTCGCTGAGTGCCCGGACCCAGGTGCTCAAGGGCCGGCTGAACGCGGGTGAGGTGGTCCGCTACTTCTCCGACCTGGTCGACCCCCGCCACGAGGTGCGCACCCTCTACTTCCACACCCGGTTCTCCACCAACACCGAACCGCACCCGACGATGGCCCAGCCGTTCCGGATGATGGCCCACAACGGCGAGCTGAACACCGACCGCAAGAACCGGCTGGCCGACGACGCCGGGGCCCGCGCCCGGCTGCGCCGGATCGTCCGCCCGCCCGGGCAGTCCGACAGCAGCCGGTTGGACCAGACCCTGCAGAGCCGCGTGTTCGACGACGGGCTGGACATCGTCGAAGCGGTGGTCTCGCTGATGCCGCCGGCCTGGGAGAACGATCACACGCTGCCGGCGCCGATCCGGGCCATGCTGGAGTACTTCTCCCTGTACGAGGAGAAGAACGACGGACCGGCTGCGGTGATCTTCAGCGACGGCGACGTGGTCGGCGCCCGGCTGGACCGGCTCGGGCTGCGGCCGCTGCGCACGGTGGAGACCGCTGACTACCTGATCGTGGCCTCCGAGGCCGGCCAGGTGCCGCTGCCGGCCGAGGAGGTCGTGCACCGGGGCCGGATCGAGGCCGGCGGGATGCTCTACCTGGACCACCGCACCGGGGCGATCCTGCGCACCCGCGAGGCACTGGCCGCGCTGGCCGCCCGCCGTGACTACGGCGCCCTGCTGGAGCAGGCCCGGGTGGGGATCGACGACCGGCCCGCCCCGGCCATCGACCGCGGCACCAGCACGCTGGGCTACGACGGCGACCTGAGTCTGCACGGACGGTTCGTGGCCTACTCGCACAACCAGGAGAGCTTCCGGTTCATGATGGACCCGATGCTCGCCGACGGCTCGGAGCGCATCTCGGCCATGGGCTACGGCAACGCGATCAACGCGCTGTCCGACACCGAGGGCGGTCTGGCCAAGTACTTCTCGCAGCGCTTCGCCCAGGTCACCAACCCGCCGCTGGACTCGATCCGCGAGGCCGACGGGATGAGCATGCGGGTGGCGCTCGGCGCGAAGCCGGACGGCACCGGCGCGACCGGGTCCCCGACCCGGCAGATCGTGCTCGACTCACCGATCCTGGACCACCTGGAGATGGTGAAGCTGCGCGAGCAGCAGATCACCCCGTTGCAGCGGTTCGACCTGCTCTACGCCCCGGTGCGGGACGACCCTGAGGCCAACGCCGAGGCCATGGTCGCGGCGATGGACCGGCTCTGCGACCAGATCGAGGGCTTCGCCCGCGAGCAGGGTGGGATCGCGGTCCTGACCGACCGCTCCATCTCCACCACCCGGGCCGCGCTGCCGCTGCTGCTGGGACTGGCCGCGGTCAACCAGCGGCTGATCGCCACCGGGCTGCGGCTCCGGGTCTCGCTGATCGCCGAGAGCGGTCAGCTCCCGTCGTCCCACCACATCGCCTGTGCGCTCGGCTTCGGCGCGGCCGCGGTCTACTGCCTGACCGCGCGCCTGCGGGCCGAGGAGAAGTACCCGAGTCCGGCCGCCCCGGCCGGGGTGGTCACCGACACCGACCGCGCCTTCGACCGCTTCCGCAAGGCGGCCCTGAAGTCGCTGGCCAAGACGATGGGCCGGGTCGGACTGTGCACGGTGGAGAGCTACATCGGCGGCGAGTTCTTCGAGCCGAACTACCTCGACACCCGCGACCCGGTGCTGGCCCGCTGCTTCCCGCACCTGGCCGCGCCGGTCGGCGGGGTCGGCTTCGCCCGGATCGCCCAGGCCTCGACCGACTGGCACACCCGGGCCTGCGCGGTGGGGGCGGAGAACCAGGTCCCGCTGCTGGGTCTGTTCAAGGAGCGCTCCGACGGCGCCGGGCACTCGTACGGGCTGACCGCGGTCCGCGGCTTCGCCGACATGACCGAGGAGCGTCCCGCCTTCGCCCCGGCCGAGGACGCGTCGACGGACCTGCGGCTGCTCACCCTCTCCCAGCTGGACGACGCGTACGGGCTGACCGACGAGGCCTACCGCCACGCCGGCTTCGAGGCGCTCACCGACGACCAGATCGACGACTTCGCGATCACCCCGGGCTACCGGGACTTCGTGGCCACCACCGCCGCCGAGCGGTCCCGCCGGCCGTCCGCCCTGCGCGACGTGCTGGCCCTGCCCGCCGACGTCACGATGCTGACCACCGCCGACGAGTTCGCCCGTGAGCTGGGCCGCTTCTCGGTGTCCGGCAACGCCAGCGTCCGGGTCCGAGGGCTGGACGTCGAGGCGGTCGCCACGGACGGCCAGGACACCGGGGCCGGCGGCTTCCGACTCCGGCTGGTCGACGCCCCGCACGTCGACCACGCGTCGTACGTCGGTCTGGCCGACTACCTGACCACCGACTACGGCGACGACGTCACCGTGCTGGAGCTCGGTCCCGACGGTCTGCTGCTGAACGCCCGGGGACTCGCGTACGCGTTCCTGGCCCTGCTGCAGCACGCCCCGGCCAGCGTGCCGCTGGAGCAGGTGCAGCCGGCCCACGAGATCACCGCCTCGCTGGCGTCCGGCGCGATGAGCCACGGTGCCCTGGTGGCCACCGCCCACGAGGCCGTCGCCCACGGCACCAACATGGTCGGCGGGTTGTCCAACTGCGGCGAGGGCGGCGAGCACCACACCCGGGCCGGGACGATCCGCGGCTCCCGGATCAAGCAGTTCGCCTCCGGCCGGTTCGGCATCTGGGCCGGCTACCTGGCCGACCCGATGCTGCAGGAGCTGGAGATCAAGATCGGCCAGGGGGCCAAGCCGGGCGAGGGTGGCCAGCTGCCGGCCCCGAAGGTCACCGTGGACATCGCGGCCGCCCGCGGCGGCACCCCCGGCATCGAGCTCATCTCGCCGCCGCCCCACCACGACACGTACTCGATCGAGGACCTGGCCCAGCTGATCCACGACTGCAAGGCGGCCCGGGTCCGGGTGATCGTCAAGCTCGTCTCGTCGGAGGGGATCGGCACCATCGCGGTCGGGGTGGCCAAGGCGGGTGCGGACGTGATCAACGTCGCCGGCAACACCGGCGGCACCGGGGCCGCGGCCGTCACCAGCCTGAAGTACGCCGGCCGTTCCGCCGAGATCGGCGTGGCCGAGGTGCACCAGGCGCTGAGCGTCAACGGGTTGCGGGACAAGGTGGTGCTGCGCTGCTCCGGTGCCCACCAGACCGGCGGCGACGTGGTCGTCTCGGCCCTGCTGGGCGGGGACAGCTTCGAGTTCGGTACCACCGCGCTGATGATGCTCAAGTGCGTGATGGCCAAGAACTGCAACATCAAGTGCCCGGCCGGTCTGACCACCAACCCGGAGGTCTTCGACGGTGACCCGCG
>JBMDXL010000465.1:0-5309 GCA_048594465.1 Microlunatus sp.
GTCGGGGGCCCCTGGCTCACCCCGACGGCCGCGCTCCAGGCCGGGGACTGGGCCGCCATCACCGCCCTGGCGGCCACCGCCGTCGCCTCGGGCTGAGCTCAGCCCGTCGCCGGACGCCAGGCGTCGGCCAGGGCGGCGACCGACGGCCACCGGCGGGCGCGGACGGGATCCAGCGCCCGGGCGGCGACGGCGAACTGGTCGTCGGTCCCCACCCAGCGAGCACGGTCCTTGGACTCGTCGTCGCCGAGGAAGGTGTGGGCCAACGCACCGAGCGCGACCACGTTGGTCACCTCGTCGATCACCGCCCCGAGCTCGTACTCCTCCGGGGCCATGAACCGGGTGGAGCCCCACATCCGTCCCTGCCGGTTGATCATGGGCGCCCGCTCGTACACGTCCAGGTCGCAGAGGGTCACCCGCCCGGTGGTGAGGTCGACCATGAGCGAGCCGTCGTAGAGGTCGACCGCGACCCAGCCCCGGGCGGCGGCGTGGGTCTGGAAGTCGTAGATCTGCTGCACGGCCGCCACCCGCTGGGGCAGGCTCAGCTCGGCCACGCGGTGCGACTGGCCGTACTGGCGTCCCAGCGGCGTCGCCTCGACCCAGTCGAAGACCTGGACGAACCCGGTGCCGATCGCGGTGGCCTCCCGCAGCCGGACCAGGGTCGGGTGGGCCAGCTCGGCGTGGATCGTCGCCGCCCGTCGCGCCGTGGCCACCGCGTCCTCGAGCCGGCCCTCGTAGCGGACGGTGGGCGCCCCGGCGTACTTGACGAAGACGCGGTCCGCCCCGGCGGCCACGCCGAAGCAGAGGTTGCCGGAGTCCTGGTCGTCCAGGACCGCGAAGACCGTGCCCCAGCGCCGCAGGAAGTCCAGGTCGTGGGCCGCCCGGAGCCGCACCGGGTGCCCGTCGACCGAGGAGTTGATCATGGTCGCGACGATAGTGACCGTCGCCGCCGGACGGGGTCCACGGTCGGCGACGACTGCTTGCCGGGGCTCGCGGCGGACCGCCAGAATGCCCCTACGACGCGTCCACGAGCCGAGGGGGAGTCGCGTGTCGACCGCACCGGTGTTGATCATGGTCAGCGGGTTGCCCGGGGCCGGCAAGACGACCACGGCACTGAGCCTGGCCGCCGAGCGGACCGGCATCCGGCTGTGCCCGGACGACTGGCTGCAGGCGCTCGACATCAGTCTGTGGGACGCAGAGCAACGGGACCGGGTGGAGCGTCTGCAGTGGGAGCTGGCCGGCGACCTGCTGCGGACCGGGGCCGTGGTGATCATCGAGTGGGGGACCTGGGCGCGCGAGGAACGTCGCCGGCTCCGGGTGGAGGCGCGGACGCTGGGCGCCCAGGTGGAGCTGATCTTCCTGGACCCACCGCTGGATGAGCTGTGGCGGCGGATCCAGGCCCGTGGTCAGATCGACCCGCCGATCTCGCGCGCGGACCTGGACCACTGGGACGCCGCGTACGAGCGGCCCGAGTCCGACGAGCTGGCCGACTACGACGCGTGGACGGTGTCAGCGGACTGAGCGTCGGGCCGCATCGAGAAGTCGTACGCGGCCGGGAGCTCCTCGGTCTCCGCGGCGGCCGGTCCGACGACCAGGGCCCGGTAGTCCCGCCACAGGGCCGCGAGCGTCTCCGCGCCTTCTCGCAGGCTGGGGACGACCAGCCCCGGCGTGAGCAGCCGAGCCGCCCGGTCCGCGTCGCCGACGGCCACCGCCGCCCGGGCCTCGCAGAGCCGGATCAGCGGCTCGGCGCGCTGGTCGGCGGTCAGGGCATCGACCTCGGCCAGCGTGCTCGGGTGGTGGCCGAGCGCGGTCAGCAGCTCGAGGTGCTCGACCACCAGGCTGATCATGGTCGGATCCAGCGTGCGGGCCTCGCGGTAGGCGGTCAGCGCGCGCCCCGGATCCTCCCCGGCGAAGGCCACGGCGACGTTGCGCCAGCCGACGGCCGACGGCTGCTCGCGCAGGGACTGCTCCCAGGCGTCCACCGCGCCCACCCGGTCACCGCCGGCCCACCGCGCAACCCCCCGCTGCAGGGCGGCGTACGGTCCCGGCGCGTGCTCCAGCAGCGACCGCCAGCCAGGGGCGGACTGGTAGCTGGTCGGGGCGGTGCCGGTCCAGACCGGTCGACGCCGCTCCAGCAGGACGAGCCACGGCTCCTGGTCGGGACCGAGGTCGGTGTCCGGGAAGGGGGTCCCGGGCAGGTCGGGCCAGCCCTCCCCGGTCGTGGCGCGTCGGCGCCGTTCGAGCGCACCCCAACCGGAGGCCTGCTGCAGACGCTCGGTGATCGGCTGGTCGACCAGGGCGAGCCCGAGCCGGCGCTGCGCGGCGAACCACGTCTCCTCCGGCGCCAGGTGCTCGCCGGCAGCGGTCACCGCGGCGGACCAGTCCCCGTGCGCGGTGGCGGGATCGAGCTGCAGCGGGCCGTACGTCTCCAGCCAGGACCAGCGCTCCCCGGCCGGCAGCGGCAGGTGCTCCAGCTGCGTACGGGCCAGACCGCCCTGGATCTCCAGGTACGTCCCACCGAGGGGTGACAGCCAGTCCTGCCAGCGTCGCCCGCCCGGTCCGGTGCCCCAGACGAACAGCTTCCGACCCCGGAGCCGGGGCTCGGACGTCTGGAGCAGGCCGTACCCGTCGGCGTCCACGGCCGCGACCCAGGGCCGGGTGAGCGGAGGCAGGTCGAAGAAGTAGTCGACCGCGTGGACGGACCGGGTCGGGTAGCTGCGGTCCACGTCCTCGTCGACGGGCATCGCCACCCGGCGCAGGGTGCGCTGGTAGTCGAAGCGGAAGGCCTCGGGCGCCGGCGTGAGCACCCGGCTGCCGGTCGTCTCCGGGACGGCGATGTTGGACCACCAGTAGACGGGGACGTCGTGCGCGGTGACGTTGGTGACCGTGACGTGGACCGCGAGCTGCGCCGCGCCGTCGGGCAGCCAGGCGTCGATCTGCACGACCAGCTCCCGTAGCCGCTCGTACTCCCACAGGCGGAGTCCGGGACTGCCGTCGGGAAGGGTGATCCGGGCGGCGTGCAGCGGCTCACAGGTCAGCGGATGGTGCCCGGTGGTGCCGAGGTTCCACTCGACCCCGCCGGCGAACCACGCGTTGCGCAGCGCGAGGTTGCCGGGCTGCAGGGCGGCGTTGGCGTAGAGCAGCTCGCGTCCGGTGGCGAGATCGACCAGCGACCACAGGCGCCCGCCCTGACCGAGCAGGAACGTCGCCCGCAGCCGGTCGTCGGCGAGCACGGCCACCGGGTGGGCGACGTCGACGAGGGTCCGGTCGTAGCGGTCCTGGGGCAGGTAGGGCAGCACCGAGCCCACCCGCCCGTACGCGAGGTTGGCCGCCATCTCGGCGTCGATCCCGTTCTCGGCGGACGCGTCCACGTCCGCCCCGGCGTGCAGGTCGTCGCTCGGGCGCAGCGGCGGCAGCGGTCCGACCTCGACCCGGGCGGTCGGCAGGATCAGGGTCGACAGCTCGAGGGCGGACACGGGAACAGGTGTACCAGGCGGACCGTCTGGCAGGATCGAGGACGCAGTCAGCCCCGGAAGGCACGATGGCCCAGCAGCAGAGCAAGCAGAACCGGCCCAAGCAGCCGCAGGACCCGTACGTCCAGAAGGCCAAGCAGCTCGCCTCGTCGGTGCAGCGGCTGCGTGGCTGGGTGGGGTCGGACCCGAGTCGTACGCCCGAGCTGGCGGACGCCCTGGTCGCGCTGACCGAGCACCGGTTGCTCGGCCACGCCTACACGGTGGCCGCGCCGGAGGCGCAGGAAGCGGTGAAGCTGGCCGCCCAGCAGCTGACCGCCGACGGACCGATCGGGCCGTACACGTCGGTGGCCGACGCGTCCCGCTACGTGACCGCTGTCGTCCACCTGGGCGTGATCCAGGCGGCGGCCGGGCTGCCGGAGGCGGCGGCGGAGACGGTGCGGTCCTTCGCGGAGCTGCGTGAGCAGCTCGGCTCCCTGCCTCTGGCCGAGGCGCTCGCCCCGTGCACGGTGGTCTGGGCCCTAGCCTGCACGGCCCGCGGAGCGCTGGCCGGTGGCGACGTCGCGCTGGCCAACGCGTACGCCGACGCCGCGCTGCAGCGGGTGGCCGAGGCGGGTCTGCGGGCCGACGCCGACGCGGCGTACGTGGTGGTGGACGCCGACCGGCTGGTGTCGGACGCGCGCTGGGCGGCCGGCCGGGCCGACGACGCCCTGACCCACCTGCACGTGGCCCGGGAGGCGTACGACCGGGTGGTCGACGGCCGGCTGGCGCAGCCGGGGCGGTTGAGCCCGGCGCTCCTGCAGCGGTTGTCCGAGCCGCTGTTCGTGGTCTACCGGGATCTGGCCGACCGGCTGCTGGCTGTGGGTGAGGTCGATCTCGGGTTGGTCACCCGACGCCAGCTGGTCGATCTGCTGGCCGGCATCGCCGGAAAGGACGAGACGGCCCGGGTCCAGCTGGCCGGGTCGCTCGCCGACCTGGCCCGGGACCTGCGCGCGCTCGACCGCACCGAGGAGGCGGAGCTGGTGGCCGAGGAGCTGGCCGCCCGGCCGGCGCCGGAGCGGAAGGCCGCCGCCGAGCTCTCGGCCGGTCTGCCGCGGGGCGAGGGCGGGGTGCGGTGGGAGCCGTTGGGGCCCGAGGTCGCGTACGCCGCCGCCACCGCCGGGGCGTCCACCAGTGCCGCCGCCGAGGAAGCGGAGCTGCAGCAGCAGGCGGCCGACCGGCTGGCCGCCGAGCGGCGCGAGGCGCACCGGCTGGAGCAGGAGCGACTGGACGAGGCGCGGCGCGAGGCCGCCCGCCGCGAGTCCGAGCGGGTCGAGCAGGAACGTCGGGATGCCGAGCGGGCGGAGGCCGAGCGGGCAGCCGCGGCCCGCCGCGAGCTCGAGCGGATCGAGGCGGAACGGGTGGAGCGGGAGCGGCTCGCCGCCGAGGAGGAGGCCGAGCGCCAGGAGCGCAAGCGCCGCCGCGAAGAGCGGATGGAGGAACACCGTCGCGAGGCCGAGCGCCAGGAGGCGGAGCGGCTGGCGGCCGAGCAGGCGGCGATGGCCGAGCGCGAGGCCGAACGTCGGGCCGCTGACCCGGCCGAGCTCGAGCGGCTCGAGCTCGAACGTCTGCAGGCCGAGCTGGCGGAGCTGGAGCGGGTCGAAGCTGCGGAGCGGGTTGAGGCTGCGGAGCGGGCTGAGCGGATCGAGTCCGAGCGTGTGGCGGCGGAGCAGGCTGAGTCCGAGCGGCTGGAGGCGGAGCGCCAGGAGCAGGAGCGCCAGGAGCGGGCACGCGCGGAGGCGGAGTGGCTGGAGGGTGAGCGCCGAGCCCGCGAGGAGGCCGAGCGGGCGGAAGCAGAGCGTG
>JBMDXL010000466.1:0-2016 GCA_048594465.1 Microlunatus sp.
AGCCGACCGTCGTCGAGCACCTGCAGCAGGATGTCGAAGACCTCGCTGTGCGCCTTCTCCACCTCGTCCAGCAGGACCACCGCGTACGGCCGCCGGCGGACCGCCTCGGTCAGCTGGCCGCCCTCCTCGTAGCCGACGTAGCCGGGCGGGGCGCCGACGAGCCGGGCCACCGAGTGCTTCTCGGAGTACTCGCTCATGTCGATCCGGATCATGGCGTGCTCGTCGTCGAACAGGAACTCCGCCAGCGCCTTGGCCAGCTCGGTCTTGCCGACGCCGGTGGGGCCGAGGAACAGGAAGGAGCCGGTGGGCCGGTTGGGGTCGGAGATGCCGGCCCGGGACCGACGGACCGCGTCGGAGACGGCCTTGACGGCCTGCCGCTGACCGATCAGCCGCTCGCCCAGCCGGGACTCCATCGAGAGCAGCTTCTCGCTCTCCCCCTGCAGCAACCGCCCGACCGGGATGCCGGTCCAGTTGGACACCACCTCGGCGATGTCTCCGGGGCCGACCTCTTCGGAGACCATCGGCGTGGTCTGGGTCTCGGCCTGGTCGGCACGTGCCAGCTGCTGCTGGAGCTCGGGGATCTCCCCGTACAGGATCTCGGCGGCGCGCTGCAGCTCGCCCTCCCGCTGCAGCCGGTCCGCCTCGGTCCGCAGCTCGTCGATCTTCTGCCGCAGGTCGCCGACCTGGTTGAGACCCTGCTTCTCGGCCTCCCAACGCGCCTCGAGCCCGCGCAGCTCCTCCTCCGCGTCGGCCAGCTCCGCCTCCAGCCGGCTGAGCCGCTCGGCCGAGCCGGTGTCGGACTCCTTCTCCAGCGCGAACCTCTGCATCTTCATCCGGTCCACCGTCCGCCGCAGCTGGTCGATCTCCTCCGGCGAGGAGTCGATCTCCATCCGCAGCCGGGACGCGGACTCGTCGATCAGGTCGATGGCCTTGTCCGGCAGCTGACGGGAGGTGATGTAGCGGTTGGACAGCGTCGCGGCCGCCACCAGGGCACCGTCGGTGATGGCCACCTTGTGGTGCGCCTCGTAGCGCTCCCGCAGCCCGCGCAGGATGGCGATGGTGTCCTCGACACTCGGCTCGCCGACGTAGACCTGCTGGAACCGCCGCTCCAGGGCAGGGTCCTTCTCGATCCGCTCGCGGTACTCGTCCAGCGTGGTGGCCCCGATCATCCGCAGCTCTCCGCGGGCCAGCATCGGCTTCAGCATGTTGCCCGCGTCCATCGAGGAGTCGCCGGACGCCCCGGCCCCGACCACGGTGTGCAGCTCGTCGATGAAGGTGATGACCTGACCCTCCGCGTCGCGGATCTCGGTCAGCACGGCCTTGAGCCGCTCCTCGAACTCGCCCCGGTACTTCGCGCCGGCCACCATCGCAGACAGGTCCAGCGAGATCAGCCGGCGTCCCTTGAGGGAGTCCGGCACGTCGCCGGCGACCAGCCGCTGGGCCAGTCCCTCGACGACAGCGGTCTTGCCCACCCCGGGCTCGCCGATCAGCACCGGGTTGTTCTTGGTCCGCCGGGCCAGCACCTGGACGACCCGACGGATCTCGGTGTCGCGGCCGATGACCGGGTCCAGCCGACCCTCCCGGGCCTGCTCGGTCAGGTCGATGCCGTACTGGTCGAGGGCGGACGAGGTCCCCTCGGACTCCTGGCTGGTGACTCGCTTCGAGCCGCGGGAGGCGTTGAACGCCGTCACCAGCCCGTCGGCGGTCACGTGCAGGTCGGTCAGCACCTTCTTGGCGTCCGAGCTCACGGCGGCCAGCGCGATCAGCAGGTGCTCGGTGGCCACGAAGCTGTCGCCGAGCTGCTCGGCCCGCGTCTCCGCGTCGGCCAGCACCCGGGCGAACGAACCCGACAGGGTCGGCTGACTCACCGACGACCCGCTGGCCGACGGCAGCTTGGTGATCGCCCCCTGCGCTGCGGCGTCCACCACGCTCGGATCGGCACCGACGGACGCCAGCAGCGGCGCCACGGTGTTGCCGGGCACCATCAGCAGGGCGTGCAGCAAGTGGGACGGCTCC
>JBMDXL010000467.1:0-3795 GCA_048594465.1 Microlunatus sp.
GCCTTGGCCAGGGCGACCAGCAGCCGCGGATCGGTGAGCAGGCAGCGCATCAGGTGCGCCCCCAGACCGGCGCCGTAGCCGTAGGTCTGGCGCCGCAGCGCGGCGTAGTCGGCGTAGTGCTGGTGGGCCACGATGGCGCCGGGCTCGTAGACCAGCCGCCGGCCGTCGCGGACCACGTCGTAGAAGGCCGCCAGGTCGTCCCCGCCGAGGGCGATCGTGCCGGTGCCCAGGGCGGCGTCGAAGCCTCGCCGGGACCGCAGGTAGTCGGTCCGGAAGGCCATGTTGGCTCCGGAGCCGAAAGCGCCCGCGGTGTAGGGGAACAGCGGGTCGGCCGGACGGTGGTCCCGGGCGTCGAAGACCCGACGCCGCAGCCCCTTGTCGTAGGTGGCGTTGCCCTCGACCCACTGCTGCGGCAGCGTGTCCAGCGCGCGCGGGGCGATCAGCCCGGTGACGCAGGCGACCTCGGGGTCGGCGAAGCCGTCGACCAGGCGGCTCAGCCAGCGGGAGTCGACCAGCACGTCGTCGTCGGTGAAGGCGACCAGCGGGGTCAGCACGTGCGGCAGCGCCGCGTTGTGGGCCCGGGCCAGTCCCGGCCGGTCCTCGCGGACGTAGCGCAGCCGCGGCTCGGTCGCCGCCAGCTCCGCGACCAGCTCGGCGGTGCGGGTGGAGCTGGGCGCGTTGTCCACCACGACGACTCGCTGCGGCAGCAGCTCGCCGGCCAGCACCGAGGCCAGGCACTCGGCCAGCCGCTCCGGGCGCTCGCGGGTGGAGATGACGACGGTCGCGTCGGCGCGGGGGGCCGGCGCCGACGGACCGCCGCTGACCGGCGGCAGATCTGCGGCGGGACCGAGGCCCTGCCGAAGACGTGCGCCGACCAGCTCGGGGGCGAGGACGTCGCCGTCCAGGCTGATCTGCACCTTGCCGACGGGGTCACCGCTGCGGGTCACCAGGCAGAGGGCGTGGGCGTACGGGGGCAGGTCGTCCCGCCGCGCGTCGACGGCGGGCAGCGGCTGGTCGAGGTCGACCACCAGGGGCAGGACGGCGTCGACGTCGGGGAGGTTCGCGGCGGTCGGGCCGGCCGAGGCCGCCAGGGCGGCCCGACGGCGCGGGGACCAGCGGGTGGTCAGGAAGCTGCCCGCGGTCAGACCCAGACCGGCGATGATGGCGCCGGCGCGGGCCGCGCCGGACAGATCGCCGCGCAGCGTGCTGACCACGTTGGCGGCTACCCCGCTGGGCAGCACCCGGGAGACGTAGCTGGACTCCGCCGACAGGGCGGCGGACTGACCGACGGTGCGGGACATCCGGGCCTTGGACACGCCCTCGGCGAGGCAGCGGTCGCGGAAGTAGCCCCAGGAGGCCCGGGCGCCGGGCACGTGGTGGTGGACGACGGCGGCTGGCTCGTGCAGGAACACGCCGTCGGCGAACAGCTGGTGGGCGCGGATGCAGAGCTCGGTCTCCTCGCAGCCCGCCTGGTTGTCGCCCTGCCGGCCGAGGTCGGCGTCGAAACCGCCGACGGCGTCCAGCACCGTCCGGCGGACGGACATGTTGCAGCCCATCAGGTTGCGGACCGGAGCGCGGTGGGTCGGCTGACCGCGGTAGCTGCAGCCGACGACCCAGCCGAACTCCCGGGGCCACCAGGACGGCGCCGCGGTCTCCCAGCTCGGGATGGCCGCGCCGCCGACGCCGAGGACGTTCGGGTCGTCGTACGGAGCGAGCAGGTGCGTGGTCCAGGACTCCTCGGCCGCGGCGTCGTCGTCCAGGAAGCAGACGACGTCGCCGGTGCTGGCCTCGATGCCGGTGTTGCGGGCTCCCGACAGGCCCTGCGCGTACGCGTTCGGCAGCACCGTGACCCGGCAGTCCGCCGAGCCCGGCGCGAACGCCGCGGACGCGCGGGCGAGCAGACCGTCGTGGTGGTCGATCACCACGACGATCTCCTCGACACCCAGGCGCTGCGCCCGGACCGACGCCACCGCGGCGGCGAGCTGGTCCCAGCGTGCCTCGGTGTACGCGCAGATGACCACCGAGGTCGTCCGGGACATCACACCTCGACTTCGCGCAGCCGTGCCTCGTGACGGGCGGCGGTCTCGTGCAGCGGGGTCGGCTCGTGCAACAGGGTCGGCTCGTGCAGCAGGGCGGGCTTGCCGGCGCCCGCCGCGACCAGCATCCGGGACAGCGGCACCGTGGCCTCGGAGTCGAAGGCCGCCGCGTGCGTCTGGGCCTCGTCCTCGATCAGCTGGACGGCGCTGCGCTGGACGCTGCTGTAGCGGGCGTGCGGACGGGGCACCCCGAGACCGGCGCGGGCGCGGCTGAGGCGGCGTCGCTCGCGGGCGATGGTCCGCAGCACGCGGGAGCCGTCCCGGAACGTCCGCAGGTGGCTCTCGCCGTGGATGCGCGGGCTCTCGAAGGAGGCCACCTCGACGATCCGCAGACCCGCGGCCAGGGCCCGGACGTTGAGGAAGGTCTCCACCTCGAAGCCGGGGACGCCGGGGTCGAAGGCCGGGAGCACGTGACGCCAGAACGCCATGTAGCCGTAGCAGAGGTCGGAGTAGCGGCCGCCGAAGGTGACGCGCACGGCCTGGGTCAGCATGAAGTTGCCGAAGGTGCGCAGCGGGGTGAGGTCGCTGCTGCCACCGCCCTGCATGAAGCGGGAGCCCTTGGCCACGTCGGCGCCGGCCAGCAGCGCGGCCACGAAGGTGGCGATGTCATTGGGGTCCATCGACCCGTCCGCGTCCATCATGACCAGGATCTCGCCGCGCGCGGTCTCGAATCCGGTCTGCAGGGCCACGCCCTTGCCGTGCCGGGTGTCGATCACGACGGTGGCGTCGGGACGCAGCTGCCGGACGACGTCCAGCGTCCCGTCGGTGGAGCCGCCGTCCACGATCACCAGCTCGTCCACCACGCTCGGCAGCGTCGGCAGGACGTGGCGCAGGTTCTCGGCCTCGTTCAGGGTCGGGATGATCAGCGACACCGTCGGGTGCGTTGACGGTTCGTTGCTCACTGTCTTGAGTCGGCGGTGCCCGCCGTGCTGCGTGCCATTTCCTGTCGTGGCCACGATCCACTCCCCGAGTTCGTCGTCGTTGTCTTCTGGACTTGTGGTGTTCACCTGGATGGTGCGCCCGGGTCCGGTCACCCGGACTTGTAGGGGATTCGGAGCCGTCGGCGGGGTGGATGGGTGACTTCTGAGATTTCTTCCGGAACCGTCCCGAACCCGGTCCGGGCAGGGCCGGCGGCTAGGCTCATGCGGATGAAGGTCCTGGTCACCGGCGGGGCGGGCTACATCGGCTCGGTCACCGCGACAGCGCTGGAGGCGGCCGGTCACACACCGGTCGTCCTCGACTCCCTGCTCAGCGGTCCGGAGGCCTTCGTGGCGGACCGGATCTTCTACCGCGGCGACATCGCCGACCGCGAGCTGCTGGCCCGGGTGGTGGCCGAGCACCCCGATCTGGACTGCACGATCCACATGGCCGCCCGGGTCGTCGTCGGGGAGTCGGTGGCGCAGCCGTACCTCTACTACCGCGACAACGTGGCCAAGTCGCTGGAGCTCTTCGACCAGCTGACCGAGCACGTGGCTCGGCTCCCGGACGTAGATGCCGTGCCGCAGCCCCGGGTCGGCCCCGATCGGGTTGAAGTAGCGCAGCACCAAGGCCCGCAGGTCGGAAGCCGCGGTCAGATCGGTCAGCACCTGCTCCATCATCAGCTTGGTCTGGGCGTACGGCGAGACGGGCGCGGTGGGGGAGTCCTCGAACACCTCGAACCCCTCGACCGCGGCGTAGACCGAGGCCGAGGAGGAGAACA
>JBMDXL010000468.1:0-4271 GCA_048594465.1 Microlunatus sp.
TGGTGGTCGCCGGTGGCGGGCTGCCGAGCCGCGGCTCACCTCCGGTCACCGGGCCGGGATCACCGCGACGATCCCGGCCGGCTGAGCTCGGGCACCGTCAGCAGACCGGACGACAGGCCGTCGCGCACCCGGTCGAGGGCCTGCATCCGGAACCGCCGACCGTGCCAGCGCTCCGCGTCGGCCACCCACCGGGCGACGGTCGTGTCGGCGGCCAGCGCGTTCGCCGTGGTGTTGGACACCTCCAGCCGGAGGGTGGCGGTGGCGGCGCCGCGGAGGTGGTCGGTCAGGTCGCAGACGTACGGCGGCGCCCACAGCGTTCCCACCGGCTCGCCGTCGACGAGCACCCGGACGATCTCACCGACCGGCGGCACCAGCCGCACCCGGTAGGAGTGGCCCTCGATGCCGCTCTCGCGTCCGGCTCCGCTGTCGTCGGCGGGTCGTCCCTCGCCCAGATCGAGACGGATCGGGCCGACGCCCGGCGGGACGGCGATCGTGGTCTCGTACGCGAGCGTGCCGGAGTGGTCGGGTCCGACCCGCGGGTCGTCCTCCCACCGGTGGGGGAGGCTCACCTCGCCGAGGTCCGTGCCGTCGAACCGCAGCAGCCGCCAGCCGGAGCCGAGCCGCGTCCGCTGGACGGGTGCGTCGTCGAGCCGGTCCTCGTCGTCGAGCTGGTCCTCGTCGTGCCCGACCGGGAGCTCGTCGTGCCCCACCAGGATGAGGGCCTGGTACGGAGCCAGGGCGACCTCGACACCGGCCGGCCCGGGATCATGGGCGACGGCGACCACCCGGCCGTCGGCCGGGTCCCAGATCTCGAGGCGTCGGTGGGCCGCGCGGGGCACCACGCGCTGCCGGCGCTCGTGCGGACCCGTGTTGACCAGCAGCTGGAGATCGAGACCACCGATCCGCCGGTGCACCATCCCCACGTCGGTGCGCTGAGGGTGCAGGGCGAGATCCGGCGCCAGGTGCCGGCCCACCAGCGAGGCCGCGTCGTCGCCCTGGTGGACGGTCAGCACCTGCCCGCCGACCGCCGTCACCTCGTCCAGCCAGCGCCGGGTCGTCTCCGGGACGGTCACGTCGCCGGGCAGCACGACCACCAGGTCGGACGTGGGTGCGACCAGCGGCACCGAGCCGTCGTCCAGCAGCGCGAGGTCGTAGCCGGCCGCTCGCAGCGAGCCGATCAGGACGGGGTCGACCATCCCGGCCAGGGTGCGCCACAGGTCCAGCGACGTGGTCGGTCCCAGGCGGGCGTACGCGTCGGTGGTGGGCAGGTAGAGCAGCACGTCGCGGACCGGCTCGCCCAGCCGGAGCAGGGCGGAGAGCCGCTGCAGATAGCCCATCAGATCCGCGGCCGCCGGCCACCACGCGTTGCGGTCGTCCAGGGCGGCCGAGGCGTAGAAGAACCAGCCGAGCCCACCGTCAGGTCCGCCTGCCCGGGGCGAGCACGGCCAGCCGTGACCGATCAGCTGGTTGACGCCGAGCAGGAAGTGCTCATGCGCCTCGCCCTTCAGATCCAGGGGTGTGGCCCGGAAGGAGGGGGCGTGCACCCAGGTCCAGGTCTCCGAGGACACGACCGGCACCCCCAGGTGGTGCGCGGCCGAGCTGGCCCACCGGGTCGGCGGCATCCGGGTCCAGCCCCACTGCTCGCCCTCGATGCCGTCGACGTGGGCGTAGCTGGCCAGGGTGGCCGGCGGCTCGCCGTAGCTCTGCACCCGCAGCCTGACCCCGTGCCCGTGGGCCCAGTCGGCCAGCGGGCGGAGGAACTCGTCCTCGTACAGCTCGGACAGGGTCCGGTGGAAGTCGGCCCGGAACCCGGCCGTGTCAGGACCCGCGGCCGTCAGCTGCCAGAGCCCGGGCTCGAGCGGGTAGCCGCGACGGCGGGCGAACTCGGCGGGCAGGGCGGGAGTCCAGTCCGCGTGGTAGACCTCCAGGCTGTCGCAGAACACCGAGCCGAGCCGGTGGGCGCCGACCGCGGCGACCAGCGGATCGCCCAGGGCGGCCAGGTGCGCCCGGACCGCGGCGGCGCTGTAGTGGTCGTGGACCGGGCCCTCGGCTCCCGCGGCGGCCCGTTTGACGTTCTGGCCGGTCAGCCCGGCGGTGGCCGTCAGCAGCACCCGGGTGCCCTCGCCGACGGGCACCACCACGCTCCGGTCGGCGGCGAGCGGGAGGGACACGTAGGACTCCGGCTCCTCCTGCAGCGAACCCGGGCCGAGGTAGACCCCGATCAGCTCGTCACCCGGCCAGGGTGACCGGCCGCCGTCCAGGACCAGGCCGTCGGGACCGATCTCGCGCCGCTCCCAGCGGAGCCGGCGGGCGGCATGCTCGGGTCCGATGTGCGGACCGCCGAACGACCAGCCGCTGCCCAGGGTGACGTCGAACCGCAGTCCCAGGCCCTCGGCCACGTCGGCGGCGAAGGTCAGGTCGGCCAGGAACTCCGCCGACCCCAGCCGGGTGGGGTGCTCCACCAGCGGGTAGACGTAGGAGACCTCCACGCCGCCGATCCCGGCCGCCGCCATGGTGGTCAGGTCCCGTTCGATGGCGGCCCGGCTCACCTCGGGACCGAACCACCACCAGCGCATCATCGGCCGCGCCTCCGTCGGCGGGTCCTGCAGGACCTGACGGAGCTCGGACAGCGTCGGTGCGGTGGTCACACCTCAACCTAGCCCGCGGTCCTGAATCGTTTCAAGACGGTGGACGAAGGCGGCTTAGCGCGATTCCGCCACGTGCAGCGAGCCGAGCAGCGCGGTGCGCGCGGTGGTCACCGCGGCCCCCCGGGCGCCGCGGTGGGCGGCGTCGGTCCCCAGTCCGGCCAGTCGCACCTCGGTGGGCACCGCGGCCAGACCGGCGACCGCGCCGGGCAGGCGGTCCAGCACGGTCGGGTGGTCGGCCCACGGGCCGCCGATCAGCACGGCCTGCGGATCGAGGACGGTGCCGAGCGAGGCGACCACCCCGGCCAGCGCGGTGATGATGGTGTCGGCGGCCCGGTCGTCCTCGGGTGAGCGTCCGTCCAGCACCGCCCGGAGCCGATCGACGTCGAGGGCTGCGCTGCCCGGCCGTCGCAGTCCCAGGGTGGCGAACACCTCGACCAACCGGACGGCCCGACCGTCGGGGCCGATGGTGCGTACGTGGGCGATCTCCCCGGCCAGACCGCGGCCCCCGTGCAGCACCGCACCCGCGGTGACCACGGCGCCCCCCAGACCCGGTCCCAGATACAGGTAGACGAAGTCGTCCAGCCCCCGGGCGCTGCCCTCGGTCCGCTCGGCCAGCGCGGCCCAGTCGACGTCGTTGTCCACGACCGGTGTCCGACCGAGCAGGGGAGTGAGCAGCGGCACCGGGTCGAGAGCGTCGACCAGGAAGGGCGAGTCGGGCAGTCGGACGAGGGTGCCGGTGGCCCGGTCCACCGGCCCGGCCACGCTCAGGGTGCCGGCCAGCACGCCGCCCGGTGCCTCGGACACCACCTCTGCCACGGCGGCGGCCAGGCTCGTCTCGAGCTCGGTCCGGGTGGCGGGCACCCGGACCGGCCGGTGGCACCGGCGAAGGCAGTCGCCCCGGAGGTCGAGCAGCTCGGCCAGCACCCCGTCCGGACCCGCCGACACCGCCACCGCCCCGCCGGTGTCGGCGCGCAACCGGTAGTAGGTGCCGGCGGGACCGCGTCGGCCCACCTGGTGCCCGGACTCCTCCAGCAGACCCGCCGCGGTCAGTCGCCGGACGGACTCGGAGATCGTCGGCTTGGAGATGGCCGTCCGGGCGGCGAGCTCGGCGCGGGTCAGCGCGGGCGCGTCCAGCAGCTGGTCGACGACGTGCTGGTCGGTCAGCTCGCGGACCACCCCGAGCGTGGGTCGCCGGGGTCCGTCGGGTCGTTCGGTCACACGCCGCCTCCGGGTCCGCGAGAAAGTTGTTAGGAGCCCTTGCACTTTAGCGTGACGTCACCGTACAGTTCTGTCAGGCGAATAGTTAGGGATGGTTACAAATCATCCAGCCGTGATCTCCCGACGACCGCCGACCGAGCCGCCACCGACGCGCCCACCAGCACTCTCCAGGAGGACGAGGATGACCACCGCCACCACCCCCACGACCAGCACCGTGTCGGCGCTGACCGGGTTGCCGCACTGGGAGACGATCCCGGACGACATCCCCGCGGCCACCGCCGAGATCAAGGCCGCCATCCGCGCCCGGATCGAGGCCTCCGGCCGTACGGTCGAGCAGGTCGTCGCCGAGGTCGAGGCGTTCCTCGAGGGCGAGATCGCCGACATCGAGGCCGCCCGGGCCCGCGG
>JBMDXL010000469.1:0-1876 GCA_048594465.1 Microlunatus sp.
GTGTTCGACGGCGTGCTCGGGGACAAGCCCAACCAGATCGACAAGCAGCGACCCGAGGTCGAGGTGACCGCGGCCCAGCTGCTGGACGTGTCCTCGGCCACCGGCGGCAACAGCGAGGCGGGTCTGCGGGGCAACCTGGAGGTCGCGGTCGCGTACACCGCGGTCTGGCTCTCCGGCAACGGCGCCGTCGGCATCCACAACCTGATGGAGGACGCCGCGACGGCCGAGATCTCCCGCTCCCAGGTCTGGCAGCAGGTCAGGAACGGCGTGGTGCTGAGCGACACCGGCGAGACGGTCACCAAGGAGCTGGTCGCCCGGATCCTCGACGAGGAGGTCGCCAAGCTGCGCGCGCAGGTGCCGGCCGAGCAGTTCGAGCGCTACTACGTCCCGGCCACCGCGTTGATCTCCGACCTGGTCCTGTCCGACGACTTCACCGACTTCTTGACCCTGCCCGCGTACGAGCTGATCAAGTGAGCGTGCTGACCGAGTCGACGGGGCGCGCTCCGCACGAGGGTCGGCTCGACGAGCGGGTGCTGGCCGACCTCGACACCCGGCTGGCCGAGACCGACACCTTCCTGGCCCGGGCCTACCCGGGGGAGGACGGGCGACGTCAACCGGTGCACACCGTCTACGTGCCGGCCGACCGCTACACCGTCGACCTGCCCCGCCGGTGGGGCGAGGAGGCGGCCGCCCTGGTGGCCGCCCAGGGTGGCTGGGCGGCGCTCTGTCGCGCGGTCGGGGTCGCCGAGCACCTGGTGGACGCCGTCGCCGGACGCGCCGAGGCCAAGCTCGCGGCCGAGCCGATCGAGGACCTGCGTCTGGACTTCGAGGACGGCTACGGGCCGCGGCCCGACGACGTCGAGGACGCCGACGCCGTGGCGGTGGCAGGGCGGCTGGCCGACGCGCTCGACGCCGGTACGGCTCCGGCCTTCGTCGGGCTGCGCTTCAAGTGCTTCGAGGAGCCGACCCGGCGTCGCGGTCTGCGGACGCTGGATCTCTTCCTGAGCACGCTCCTGGAGCGCACCGGCGGTCTGCCCGACGGCCTGGTGATCACCTTCCCGAAGGTCAGCACGGTCAGCCAGGTGGAGGCCATGGTCGCCGCCTGCGAGGCGTACGAGACCGCGGCCGGGCTCCCGGCCGGTCGGCTGGGCTTCGAGATCCAGGTGGAGACGCCTCCGCTGATCCTGGGCGCCGACGGCACGGCGCCGGTCGCCGCGGCCCTGCACGCCGGCCGGGGCCGGGTCACCTCGCTGCACTACGGGACCTACGACTACAGCGCGTCGCTGCAGGTGTCGGCGGAGTACCAGTCGATGGAGCACCCGGTCGCCGACTACGCCAAGGACGTCATGCAGGCCGCCGTGGCCGGCACCGGGGTGCACCTGTCGGACGGCTCCACCAACATCCTCCCGGTCGGCACCGACGACCGGATCCAGGCCGCCTGGCACCTGCACCACCGGCTGGTCCGCCGGTCGCTGGAGCGGGCCATCTACCAGGGCTGGGACCTGCACCCGGCTCAGCTGCCGACCCGGTTCATCGCCAACATCGCCTTCTACCGCGAGGGTTTCGAGCGTGCGGCGGGTCGTCTGCACGCGTACGTGACCAAGGTCGGCGGCGGAGTCCTGGACGAGCCGGCCACCGCCCGGGCCCTGGCCCGCTACCTCTACCGGGGTTTCGCGTGCGGCGCCGTCACCGACGCCGAGCTGGTCAACGCCGTCGGGCTGGACGCCGTCCGGCTCGAGCTCCTGGCCCGGCCCAAGTCGGACACCGAGAACGTCGTCGTCACCGCGCGTTCCTGATCATCGCCGCCGCTGACCCCGGCCCCTCACCGATCTGCACCCGTCGAGAAACAAGGAAGTGATCTCGTGTCCAGCACCAC
>JBMDXL010000047.1:0-3050 GCA_048594465.1 Microlunatus sp.
CACCGACGAGCCCGAGGTCACCCTGGTCGCGGAGCTGATCCGCGAGGCGGCCCTCGAGGGTGTCCGGGACGAGCTCCCGCACTCCATCACCGTCGAGGTCGAGGAGATGGGGCTGCGCGAGGGCCGGCCGGAGAACAAGCCGCTGCTCGACGTGTACGCGTCCATGATCGTCGAGCGCGACTCCCAGAAGGGCATCATCATCGGCCATCGTGGCTCGCGACTGAAGGAGATCGGTGCCGCCGCCCGCCAGCAGATCGAGGCCCTGCTGGGCACCCCGGTCTACCTGGACCTGAAGGTCAAGGTGCTCAAGGAGTGGCAGCGCAACGCCAAGCACCTCAACCGGCTCGGCTTCTGACCCGCCCGCTGCTGCCCCAGGTGGGCCGGGAGGCCGTCGCACGGCTCAGGCGCCGAGCGTCCGCTCGAACATCGCGAACACCCGCGACAACCGGTAACCGATCGCCTCGTTCACGTCGATCATGTAGCGGTTGTCGGCGTGGTTCCAGGTGGTGATCTCGGTGACCTGGGGCTCGACCTCGGCCAGCCAGCGCATCATCTCGATCTTCAGCAGCAGACCGAGCCGGTGACCGCGGTGGTCACGGTGCACCGCCGTGTCGCCTTGACCCGCGTGGTCGGGGCGGAGCGGGTTCACCACCACCAGCGTGTGGCCCCCGATCACCCCGGTCTCCCGGTGCCGGGCGGCCAACCGGTAGATCCGGTCGCCCCGGCCCTCACGGGCGGTCTCGATGTCTCGCAGCCGGGCCACGTCGAACACCTCGTCGGTGAAGGTGAGGTCACCCATCGGGGCGTCGTTGATCGCCTCGGTGACCTCGACCAGCTGGGCCAGCAGCTCGTCGGAGTGCGGCGGCTCCAGCCGCTCGAGCACGTAGTCCGCAGCGGCCTCCGCGGCCCGGGCGTGCAGGGCGTCCACCGCCGCGGTGTCGACCTCGCTGAGCACCTGCGTGCGGCGGGCGTCGTGACTGGCGTAGTGGAAGCCGTTGGCCTCCAGGAAGGCGCGGCTGCCCAGGTCGTCCTCGGCCGTGCCCAGCCAGATCGTCGTCCGGCCGGCCTCGGTGGCCCGGCGGACCAGCTCGGCGACGAGCGCGGTGCCGTGGCCGCGGCGACGGTGCTCGGGGTGGACGACGACGCTGCCCCAGACCAGGTGCAGGTTGTCGCGGCGGGGCAGATCGACCTCCAGCACGGCGACTGCCCGGCCCTCGGGGTCGACGTAGAGATACCGGGTCTCCGGATCGAGGTCCCAGCCGTACTCCAGCCAGCGGGCCGCGAGCGCGGGGATGGCGGGGTGGTCGTCGGGGTCGTCCACCCGCTGGGCGGCGTTGAGCAGCTCGACCGACGCGGTCACCGCCGTCAGGTCGTGCGGGTCCACAGCGACCAGACGCATGGCGTCACGGTCAACAGCGACAGATCCGGCGGTAGGAGCAGACATGTCTGCCAGGGTGACGCAGGTCTCTTGGTCCCTGCCACTAGTTTTTCCGGTGAGGCGAAGGAGGCACGCGATGGCACGCGTGGTGGTGATCGGGGCAACAGGACACGTCGGCGGCTACCTGGTGCCTCGCCTGGTCCAGGGTGGGCACGAGGTCGTGGCGGTGAGTCGGGGCGAGTCCACGCCCTACCGGGAGGACCACGCCTGGCAGCAGGTGGAGCGTCGTCGGCTTGATCGCGACGCGCTCGAGGCCGACGGACGCTTCGGGACTGAGATCGCTGACCTCGACGGCGACGTCGTGATCGACCTGATCTGCTTCACCCCGGCCAGCAACCGTCAGCTGGTCGACGCGCTGCGCGGACGGATCAGCCACCTCGTCCACATCGGCACCGTCTGGACGCACGGGCACGCGGTGGTCGTGCCCACGCCGGAGCATGCCGCCAAGCGACCCTTCGGCGAGTACGGCGTCAACAAGGCGGCGATCGAGTCCGACCTGCTGCGGGCCGCCGGGCGGGACGGTCTGCCCGCGACGGTGGTCCATCCCGGGCACATCGTCGGCCCCGGGTGGGTCCCGCTGAACCCGGCCGGCAACTTCAACCCCGCCGTGTACGCGGCCCTGGCTCGCGGCGACGAGCTCAGTCTGCCCAACTTCGGCTTGGAGACCGTGCACCACGTGCACGCCGAGGACGTCGCCGGTGTGGTCCTGGCGGCCCTGGCGCGGCCGTCGGCGAGTGTGGGGGAGTCCTTCCACGCCGTGTCCGACGGCGCGGTCACGCTCCGCGGTTTCGCTGAGGAGATGTTCCGGTGGAACGGTCACGAGCCGCGCCTGCGCTTCGCGCCGTACGAGCAGTGGGCGGCCGAGCAGACGGACGAGGACGCCGGCGCGACCTGGGAGCACATCGCGCGCAGCCCCAGCTGCTCGATGGCCAAGGCTGCGCAGCTGCTGGACTTCCGGCCCCGGTGGTCCTCGCTCGCGGCGGTCCAGGAGTCCGTCACCTGGCTGGCCGACCACGGTCGTCTGACGCCCTGACGCGTCCCGGCGGCTGATCGACGGTCGTCCGTTCTAGGGCGGACGGGGGCGACCCAGGGCGGACGGGGGGCGACAACGGCAGGACCCTGCGTTAAGGTGACGGCATGGTCGGCTACGAGTGCTCCCGCCCGACGGGCGGACTGCTCCTCCTTCGCTGCCGCAGCAGGGCCCACTAGGGCCGGCGCCCTCGCTGCGGAGTTCGTCGTGCGTCCGGTCCGACCACCGCACACCAGCAGCAGCGAGGAAACGATGACCAGCCCGACCCCCGACACCACCGTCGTCAGCACGTTCGGCACCCGGACCCAGTCCGTGCCCACCCAGCAACCCAGCCGGATGCCCTTCCCGCGCTACCGCGCGTACGACGGGGTCGACCTGCCGGACCGCACCTGGCCGAGCAAGCGGATCGAGCGGGCCCCCCGCTGGTTGAGCACCGATCTGCGCGACGGCAACCAGGCCCTGATCGACCCGATGACCCCGGCCCGCAAGCACAAGATGTTCGACCTGCTGGTGGCCATGGGCTACAAGGAGATCGAGATCGGCTTCCCGTCGGCGAGCCAGACCGACTTCGACTTCGTCCGG
>JBMDXL010000470.1:0-4458 GCA_048594465.1 Microlunatus sp.
CGCCCGCTGCGGTCCTCCTCGATGTCGACCACGGCGCGCATGATCACCGAGCCGCGACCGGTCCGGTACGCGTCCTCGATCCCCTTGCGCCCGACGATCAGCGCGCCGTTGGGGAAGTCGGGGCCCTTGACCCGCTCCAGCGACGCCTCCAGCAGCTCCTCGGCGCTGGCCTCAGGGTGCTGCAGCGCCCACTGCACCGCGGCCGCGACCTCCCGCAGGTTGTGCGTGGGGATGTTGGTGGCCATGCCGACCGCGATGCCGGTGGAGCCGTTGACCAGCAGGTTCGGGAACCGCGACGGCAGGACGACCGGCTCGAGCTCCTTGCCGTCGTAGTTCGGCTTGAAGTCGACGGTGTTCTCGCCGATGTCGCGGACCATCTCCATGGCCAGCGGCGCCATCCGGCACTCGGTGTACCGCATGGCCGCGGCCTTGTCGTTGCCGGGCGACCCGAAGTTGCCCTGACCGGCGACCAGCGGATACCGCCTCACCCAGGGCTGCGCCAGCCGCACCAGGGTGTCGTAGATGGCCCCGTCCCCGTGCGGGTGGTACTGACCCATCACCTCACCGACGATGCGCGCGCACTTGTTCCACCCGCGGTCGGGCCGGTACCCACCGTCGAACATCCCGTACAGGATCCGCCGGTGCACCGGCTTCAACCCGTCCCGCGCGTCCGGCAGCGCCCGCCCCACGATCACGCTCATGGCGTAGTCCAGGTAGGACTTCTGGATCTCGTCCTGCAGATCCACCGGCTCCCGCCGGTCCGCCGGCGGCTCGTTGGTCACATCAGTCATCGGTCAACTCCACATTCCGTTTCACGTGACACATCGCCCTGCATGTTGATCTTGGTCCACCCATCCAGCCCATGAAGCCCGACTCCAGGCCCACCACCATCAGCCATCCACCCGATCCGACGCCGGGTGCTCAGCCGGTCAGAGTGTCCAGCGACCCGACGAGCGAGACGGGTCCGTACGTCGTTCCTGGTCTGGGTGGGGATGAAGGAGCGTGGATGGGCCTGGCGGGAGCCCGAGCCTGCGAGGGCGGATGGGTGCGACGAATCCCCACCCAGAGCAGGAACGACTCCCCACCAGTACTCAGATGTCAAGGAAGCGCACGTCCTTGGCGTTCCGCTGGATGAACGCCCGTCGTTGCTCCACGTCCTCACCCATCAGGATCGAGAACATCTCGTCGGCCCGCGCCGCATCCTCCAACGTCACCTGGAGCAGGATGCGCTTGTCCGGATCCATGGTGGTGTCCCACAGCTGGTCCGGGTTCATCTCGCCGAGACCCTTGTAGCGCTGGATCGGGTTCTCCCGGGGCAGCCGCTTGCCCTCCTCGGACCCGACCCGCAGCAGCGCGTCCCGCTCGGCGTCGGTGTACGCGAGCTCGTGGGCCGAGTTCGTCCAGTTGATCTTGAACAGCGGTGGCTGGGCCAGGTAGACGTGGCCGGCTTCGATCAGCGGCTTCATGAACCGGAACATCAGGGTCAGCAGCAGCGTCCGGATGTGGGCGCCGTCGACGTCCGCGTCGGCCATCATCACGATCTTGTAGTAGCGCAGCTTGGCCAGGTCGAAGTCCTCGTGCACCCCGGTGCCCAGAGCCGAGATGATGGCCTGGACCTCCTGGTTCTGCATGATCCGGTCGATCCGGGCCTTCTCGACGTTGAGGATCTTGCCGCGGATCGGCAGGATGGCCTGGATCCGCGGGTCGCGACCACCCTTCGCCGAGCCACCCGCCGAGTCACCCTCGACGATGAAGACCTCGCACTCCTCCGGGTTGGTGGACTGGCAGTCCGCCAGCTTGCCGGGGAGACCGCTGCGGCCGAGCAGACCCTTGCGGTCGCGGGCCGCGTCGCGGGCCTTGCGGGCGGCGATCCGGGCGATCGCGGCGGCCTGGCCCTTGCGGATGATGAGCTTGCCCTCCTGCGGGTTCTCCTCGAACCAGTCGCCGAGCTTGGCGTTGACCACCTGCTGCACGAACGAGCGTGCCTCGGTGTTGCCCAGCTTGGTCTTGGTCTGGCCCTCGAACTGCGGCTCCGACAGCTTGACCGAGATGATCGCGGTGAGCCCCTCGCGGATGTCGTCGCCGGACAGCTTGTCGTCCGGCTTCTTGATCAGGCCCCAGTCCTGACCCCACTTGTTGGCCGTGTACGTCAGCGCGGAGCGGAAGCCCTCCTCGTGGGTGCCGCCCTCGTGGGTGTTGATCGCGTTGGCGAAGGTGTGCACCGACTCGGTGAACGAGGTGTTCCACTGCATGGCCACCTCGACGCTGATCCCCTGGTCGGGACGCTCGGCCTCGACCGCGATGACGGTCGGGTTGACCGTCTCCTTGGACTGGTTGAGGTAGCGGACGTAGTCGATCAGACCGTCGTTGTAGCAGAACGTGTCGCTGCGCCCGCCGTCGCGCAGGGTCGGGTCGTCGGGGTTGGCCAGGTCCTGGCGGTCCGGGCGCTCGTCGGTCACCGAGATGGTCAGGCCCTTGTTGAGGAACGCCATCTCCCGGAAGCGGGCCGCCAGCTTCTCGTACGAGTACGTGGTGGTCTCGAAGATGTCCCCGCTGGCGTAGAAGGTGACGGTGGTGCCGGTCTGGTCCGACTCCTCCTTGCGCTCCAGCGGGCCGTCCGGGGTGCCGAGGGAGAAGCTCTGCTCCCAGCGGTAGCCGTCGCGGAGGACCTCCACCGTGAGGTGGGAGGACAAGGCGTTGACCACCGAGACGCCGACGCCGTGCAGACCGCCGGACACCTTGTAGCCGCCGTCGCCGAACTTGCCGCCGGCGTGCAGCACGGTCAGGGCCAGGGTCACCGCCGGGATCTTCTCGGTCGGGTGCTCCTTGACCGGGATGCCGCGGCCGTTGTCGGCCACCCGGATGCCGCCGTCGGCCAGCAGCCGGACGTCGATGGTGTCGCAGAAGCCGGCCATCGCCTCGTCGACGGAGTTGTCGACCACCTCGCTCACCAGGTGGTGCAGACCCCGCTCGCCGGTGGACCCGATGTACATGCCGGGGCGCTTGCGGACGGCCTCCAGACCCTCCAGCACGGTGATGGAGCCCGAGTCGTACTCGGTCGGTCGCTCACCGTTGCCGTTGTTGACCCGCGGGAGGGCGTCGAAGGCGGGGATCTCCACCTCGAGCACGCCGGTCGGGTCGGCGGGCTCGGCCACCGGGTCCGTCGTCGCGTCGTCGGGGTTCGGCTCGGGGCGCTCGTCGGTCACCGGCTCTGATCTCCTGTCACACAGGCGCCGCCCGGCAGGCGACCCGGACCCGGGCGCTCGCAGGCGGCACGACAACACAGGGACGGCCGTGATCAGGGGGGATCGGCAGCCGTCCGGAACGTGGTAAGTCTACCGCGTGTCGGACCCAGATCCCGTATCCGTCACGGGGTCGAAACACCAGTGAAGGGCTCTGGGAGCCACGCCAGGGCCTGCTGCGGCTTCCGGCAGGGGTTTCTGGAGCACCGATACGCACCCCCGGGCCGCTGAGGGGCTCAGACGGCTTCCGGAGCTCGCCGGCTCGGCGCGCGGCGCACCGGCGCGACCGCTCCCGCCCGGGCCCCGTCGAACCGCTCCCCGGCCTAGACTGACCCGGTGACCGAGGCGCCCGCGACCGACCCCGCGACGACGTCCGGGCCGGACCCCGCGGACACCCCCGTGCCGACCGACGGCCGACGGACCTGGCTGATGATCGGCTCGCTGGTCGTCGCCCTGGCCGTGCTGGTCGGGTTGACCTGGGTCGCGGGCGGCTTCGACCAGCGGACCGATCTCCGCACCGTCGTGCCGCCAGGGACCGAGATCAGCACCGGACCGTACGCCTTCACCTTCACCGCGGCCTCGGTGCAGAAGAAGAAGACCTTCGACGACTCGGTGGTGTGGGAGGTGGTGGTCCAGGGGACCGGCCGGACGACCGGCGACCAGGCCATCGCCCCGAGCACCCTGGACTGGTTCGCCTCGCTCCGGGAGCCAGCCAGCGGCAGCGTGGTCGAGCCGGAGAGCCAGCGGTTCGGCGCCGCCGACAGCAGCGGCAGCAGCTTCTTCACCCCCGGTCTGGCGCCGATCCCCTACCGGCTGGTGTTCCAGCTCCCCGCCGCCCTGGAACGACCGACCGCCGTCCAGCTCGCGGTCTGGGACCTGGAGCTGCGCGACCGGTCGCTGCTGCGCACCGGCGAGCTGAGCTGGGCCCGGGCCGAGGCCTTCCACCGCGTCGACGGGCTGCCGGTCACCCAGCTGGCCGACGATCTCGACTGACGACAGCCCCCGACTGCAACGGCCCCGACTGCAACGACCTCGACTGAGGACGGCCCGGGCGGGGCGGCGCCACCGGTCAGGACGGCGGGACGAGCACGGGGCGGGCCGCCCGGGACGCAGGGTCGTTGACGACCACGCCGGCCAGGTCGCCCACGTACGTCTCCGGCACCTGGAAGACGACCTCCAGCGGCCAGGTGCTGCCCACCGGCATCTCGGCCGGGTT
>JBMDXL010000471.1:0-1675 GCA_048594465.1 Microlunatus sp.
CAACCTGCTCGAGGACCTGCAGGAGCGGCTCGGGCTGACCTACCTGTTCATCAGCCACGACCTGTCGGTGGTGGAGCACATCTCCGACCGCGTGGTGGTGATGTACGTCGGCCGCGTGGTGGAGATCGCCGACACCAAGGAGCTGTTCGCCCGCCCGCTCCACCCGTACGCGGAGGCTCTGCTGGCCGCCGTGCCGCAGCCCGACCCCCGCCGCCGCCTGGAGGTGGCCCCGCTCAAGGGCGAGGTCCCGAGCCCGGCCAACCCGCCGTCGGGCTGCTACTTCCACACCCGCTGCCCGTACGCGCAGCAGACGTGCACCGACGAGACCCCGGTCCTGCGCGAGGTGAGTGTCCGCGCCGAGGGCTCCGCCGTCGGCGACGCCCGCCCGCGCCAGGTAGCGTGCCACTTCGCCGAGGAGCTCGAGCTGGAGGGCGCGGTCGTGGCCTCGGCCGCCGCGTTCTCCGCCGTCGAGTCCCACCCCGCCGAGGAGACGTCATGAGCCAGCGCACCGACCGGTCCCCCCGACCCCGCTTCACCGGGGTGACCAGCGTCACCGACCCGCTCGGCCGCTACGAGTTCCGCCATCCCTCGGACTGGTTCCGGACCTCGCTGGACGGTGACCTCGACGGAGTCATCGTCGGCCCGGACCTGGACGAGGAGGCCACGCACTTCGCCGTCGCGGTCACCGACCTGGCGACCTCGGTGGGGGCCGACGACCTGCCGGTGCTGCGGGACGGCTTCGACCACGGGATCTCGGCGCTCGCCGACGTCACCGTGGAAGCCGGCCGGGACGACACCTACAACGACATCGTCAAGCTCGAGCGGACGCTCACGTTCGCCGAGGACGGTCGGGTCCGCAAGCGCCGCGTCTGGGCGCTCTACGCCGACCACTGGCAGTTCAGCGTGGTCTACCAGGGCTCGACGGTGGAGGAGTTCCACTACTGGCTGCCGATGGGCAACTACTGCTTCACCTCGTTCCAGCTGCCGTTGGCCCTGTGGTTCGCCACCGACCCCGAGGTCCGCGAGCGACCCACCGGTTAGCCGGCTGGGGTCCGTGGGTCCCAGGCGAACGTGGCGTCGGTCACCCTGGGCCTCGTGCGGTTGAGAAGGGAATAGTTCCCGGTGAGGACGCCCTTATCATGGCTGAGGCGCTGACGCGCCTGGCGGCGACGGCCGCACCGAGGTCCTGGGCAGCACCATCCGCCCGGGACCGGCCCCGGCGCCCGCGGCGGGGACGACCCAGACGGAAGAAGGCTCCACGCAGTGCGACAGGTCCACACGCTCGACCGAGTGGTCATCCGCTTCGCCGGCGACTCCGGCGACGGCATGCAGCTGACCGGTGACCGGTTCACCGCGGACTCGGCCACCTTCGGCAACGACATCTCGACGCTGCCGAACTTCCCCGCCGAGATCCGCGCCCCCCAGGGCACCCTGCCCGGCGTCTCCAGCTTCCAGCTGCACTTCGCCAACTACGACATCAGGACCCCCGGCGACCGCCCCGACGTGCTGGTGGCGATGAACCCGGCGGCCCTCAAGGCCAACATCGACGACCTGCCGCGCGGCGGGCTGATCATCGCCGACACCGCCGACTTCACCAAGCGGAACCTGGCCAAGGTGGGCTACGAGGCGAACCCGCTGGAGGACGGCTCGCTGGCCGACTACCAGCTGCACTCCC